>CAKTSC010000043.1 GCA_934597465.1 uncultured Dysosmobacter sp. | reverse complement strand
CTGCTGTCCGGCTCGCCGCGGAGCGGCATTGCCGGCGGGAGGGCCGCTGCGGCGGCGGGACGAGGGACGGGGGACGGGCGCGGACGCTTTGCTGTGCGCCGGGGACGGGGGACGGGGGACGGGAGACAGGCGCGGACGCTTCGCTGCGCGCCGGGGACGAGGGACGGGGGACGGGGGGTGTTAGGACGGGGCGGGAGTGTTAGGGAGAAGGGGAAATATGGAAAATCCTTGTGAAGAAACGGGATGCCCTATTGACAAGGGGCGGGAAGCGGAAGTATAAATATGGAAAATAGAGAGGACGGCGGGAGAAGTTTCTGACGGGATAGTGCAGGTTTACCCGGCATTTTTCGGTCTCCGGCGGGGCGGAGAAGCCTCCGGCGGGGCGGGAAACGGGCTGTCCGGCGGGCGGGAGGCTGGGAATTCTCGGGGAAAACCGGAATGTGGGAAAAGTGACGGAAATCCTGCGTGAAGGGAAAAAATAGGTAAATTTTCCGCAAATAGTTATCGTAAACTGTGAAATGTGTCGAACGATTCTGGAACTTTTTTACATTTTTGTCTTGCAAATGCTGTCCGTTTATGATAGTTTATAGATAACGAGATTTGAAGCTTCAAGAATCCGTCGCAAGATCCAGCCGCAACACCCCATCAAAACTATGAGGAAAGACAGGAGATCGACGATGCAGAATACTTGCAAGGTACTGCTGGCGGATGCCAACGAGGAATTTCGCGCCCTGCTGGCCGGGGCGATCGAGAAGACCGGGGAGTTCACGGTGGTGGGCTCCACCGGCGACGGACTGGAAGCCCTGCGCCTGCTGGAGGAACAGCACCCCGACCTTTTGATCCTGGATACCGTGCTGCCGGGTCTGGACGGCTATGGCCTGCTGCGCAGGCTGCCGGAGCTGGGGAGCACCAGGGCTATCGTGCTGACGGGCTTTTTCAGCGACCGGATCGCAAGCGAGGTGCTGGGCCTGGGGGCTTCCTACTTCCTCACCAAGCCCTGCCAGATGGATTCCCTGCTGGAGCGGATGCGCTCCGCCGCCGGGCGGGACGCCGGGGAGCCCAAGCCCATGGATCTCAAGGCCACTGTTACCGAGATCATCCACGAGATCGGCGTCCCCGCCCACATCAAGGGATATCAGTACCTGCGGGAGGCCATCATCCTGACGGTGGAGGACATGGATGTCATCAACGCCGTTACCAAGGTGCTCTATCCCGCCGTGGCCAAGAGCTTCAACACCACGCCCTCCCGAGTGGAGCGGGCCATCCGCCACGCCATCGAGGTGGCCTGGGACCGGGGTGACCTGGAGACCCTGCAGAAGTACTTTGGCTACACCGTTTCCAACACCAAGGGCAAGCCCACCAACTCGGAGTTCATCGCCATGATCGCCGACCGCCTGGTGCTGGAGCAGAAGAAGCGGGAGCGCCGCTGAGAGAAGGAAATACGGTATATTGAACGCAGCCCCCCACGGGGGTGCAGGCACGGCAGGGCGGCCACGCCCTGCCGTGCCTTTTGGTTTTCGTGGAGGGAAATTGAGAATGGAGAATGGAGAATGGAGAATGACACTGCGGGGGACGGGGGACGAAAGACGGGGGAGACGGATTGCCACGTCGGCCCGTTGGACCTCCTCGCAATGACAGGGGTTTTGTCATCCCGAGGAGCGAAGCGACGCACCTGGCGCTGGTTATGGGAATCCGTTCCTTTCCCGGTAAAATTCAGTCCCATACACGGTGGTGGAGGAGACGCGGTTTTCCACAAAGGGCCGCGAGGGATGGGGAGCGCTGAGCGAAGCGGGGAGCGCGGGGATAGTAGCTGGTCAATTCGGGTTTTGCCCGATGAATGAGCCGTGCAGTACGGCGCACAATGTCCGGGAATCTGATGGGCACCCCGCCCGTGGTTACGTAGGGGGTGGTTCAACTGAGCAGGACAGTTACGAGCCGCGTCCCGCCGGGTGGGAGGGCGCGAAGCGCCTGACTGCCCGGCGATTAAGCGTTTTTTCTTTTGACGGCTCCACCGCCATTTTCTTTTTGCCGATGCAAAAAGAAAATGGCGGTGGATTGCCGCCGGGTATCCCCGGCACCCTCCGGTTGGTCAAGCGGGTATCGCCGGGCCGTCGTGGACGCCGCCCCTACGGGGTGCAGGGGGGCGAAGGCCCGGCGGGGCATAAAAAATGACCGCCGGGGGCGGTCATTTTTTATGGGGTCAGGCCTTCTGGGAGGCCAGGGCAGCTTCCAGGCCCTGGGCCAGCTGATCGGGGCAGGAGGTGTCCTTGAAGCCGCAGCGGATGCCCCGCATCCGGCGGATGGCCTCCTGGGCGCTCATGCCCACCACCAGGCTGGAGATGCCCTGGAGGTTGCCGGAGCAGCCGCCCAGGACTTCCACCTTCTCGATGACGTTTTTGTCATCCAGGGTGATGCGCATCTTCTTGGAACATACTCCCTTGGGGGTGTAATCGTAGATCATGGTGCAATTCCTCACTTTTTCGGTTTTCCTCAGCATAGCACAGTTGGCCGCGCTTGGCAAGCTCAGATGCGGCCGCTCTCCGCGAGATGCTGGTAGTGCTGGTAGAGGACGCGGTAGGGGTAGCGGGGCTTCCAGGGCTTGGCGGAGCCGCAGAAGTGCAGCACCGCCGTGTGGGCCATGACCCAGTCCGTGTCGAAAACGCCGCCGCTGCGGAGAAGGTAATTGCTGTACCGCCGGGCGTCGTAGTTCCAGACGGCATCATCCACCTCCAGGATGTCCCCGCCGTAGAGGCTGTTCAGCACGTCCTGATCCGGCAGGAGGAGCTTTTCCGGGTGCTCCCGGACGAAGCGGAAGATCTCCTCCGGCCGGACGCGCTGCCGGGCCAGGCGCAGATCCATCCGCATGACGCCGGAGTTGAAGTACTTCCCCTCCGTCCCCAGGCGGATGCGGTTGATGTCGTTGGCTAGCTCCGTTTTGCCGGTGTGGGCCGCGGCGGCGAAGGTCTTGCCCTGGCCGTCCAGGGCCCAGAGGGGCGTCACCGGGTTGATGATGAGGATGTCCGGATCCAGGTAGAGGACGGTCTCCACCTCCGGCGGCAGGATCTCCCCGGCGAGAAGGCGGTAGTACATCTCCTGGGGATAGCGCTTGGTCACCGGGGCCTCGGCGAAGAGACTGTGGGGCACCGTGTGGGCTGCCAGGGTGCAGCCCCGGGCCTCCAGCCAGCGGGAGAGCTCCCGGAGCTTTTCCTCTGGCATGGAGCGGTGAATCAGGTGGATCCGGTGGGGGCCGGGGTCGTGGAAGAGCAGGGAGGCCAGCATCACCCGGAGCTGGGGCAGGTAGTTTTCATCCAGGGTCACCAGGATCTCCATGGGCTGGGACATGAGGGCATCTCCTTTCCCGCCCGCCGCGGCGGGCGTATACCGGGGGTGGTCAGTTCATGGTCTCGGCGTTCCGGGCGAAGAGCTCCGCCACCCGGGCCCGGAGGGCCGGGGAGCGGGCGAGGGACGGATCCTCCCGCAGCAGGGCCTCCGCCGCCCGCTGGGCGGACTGGAGGAGCTGGGCGTCGCAGCCGAGATCCGCCACCCGCAGGCCCGGTAGGCCGTGCTGCCGGACGCCGAAGAAGTCTCCCGGCCCCCGGAGGCGGAGATCCTCCTCCGCCAGGCGGAAGCCGTCGTTGGTCTTTGTCAGGATCTTCAGGCGCTGGCGCGTCTCCTCATTCTGATTGTCGGAGATGAGGATGCAGTAGCTCTGGTGCTTCCCCCGGCCCACCCGGCCCCGGAGCTGGTGGAGCTGGGAGAGGCCGAAGCGCTCGGCGTTCTCCACCACCATGACGGCGGCGTTGGGCACATCCACCCCCACCTCGATGACGGTGGTGGAGACCAGGATATCCGTTTCGCCTGCGGCAAAGGCGGCCATGACGGCCTCCTTCTCCCTGGGCTTCATCTTCCCGTGGACGAAGGCCACCCGGAGATCCGGGAAGACCTCTTTTTGGAGCTGCTGGGCGTAGTCCTTCACGGCCTTGGCGTCCCCGCCCTCCTCCTCGCCGCTCTCCACCATGGGACAGACGATGTAGGCCTGCCGGCCCTGGGCGATGTGCTTTCGCAGGAAGGCGTAGATCCGGGGCCGGTAGCTGCCGGGGACGGCGAAGGTCTCGATGGGCTGGCGGCCGGGGGGCAGCTCATCGATGAGGGAGACATCCAGGTCGCCGTAGAGGATCAGGGCCAGCGTCCGGGGGATGGGGGTCGCGGACATCACCAGGGTGTGGGGATGGAGCCCCTTCTCCGCGAGAGCCGCCCGCTGGGCAACGCCGAAGCGGTGCTGCTCGTCCGTCACCACGAGGCCCAGATCCCGGAAGGCCACGTTTCCGGTGAGGAGGGCGTGGGTGCCGATGGCAAGGTCGATCTCCCCCGCCGCCAGGGCGGCGTTGGTCTCCCGCCTTGCCTTCACGCCGGTGGAGCCCGTCAGCAGGGCGCAGCGGAGACCCAGCTTTTCAAGGAGGGGAGCCAGGGTTTCGTAGTGCTGCCGGGCCAGGATCTCCGTGGGAGCCATCAGGGCCGCCTGGCGGCCGTTTTTCACCGCGAAGTAGACGCAGGCGGCGGCCACCATGGTCTTGCCGGAGCCCACGTCCCCCTGGCAGAGCCGGTTCATGGGAAGGCCCGAGCGCATATCGGAGAGAGCCTCGTCGATGGAGCGGCGCTGGGCCCCCGTCAGGGAGAAGGGGAGGGCGGCATAGAAGGGCGCCATGTCCACGTTTTCCATGGGGGGCACGGCGACGGCGCTGCGCCGGGCCCGGAGTCCGGCAAGGCCCAGGGCGAAGAGGAAGAGCTCCTCAAAGGCCAGCCGCCGCCGGGCCAGGCGCAGGGCCTCGTCCCCCTCCGGAAAGTGGATGTTCTCCACAGCGTAGGCGGCGGAGCAGAGGGCGTTCTCCCGTCGGATGGCGGCGGGCAGCAGCTCCGGCACGGCGTCGCCGCACTCGTCCAGGGCCTGGCGGACGGTGCGGGAGAGGAGGAGCTGGCTGAGCCCCGCCGTCAGGGGATAGATGGGCACGATGCGGCCTGCCCGCTCCCCCAGGCCCTCCCGCTCCACGATGGGGGCGGCCATGGACTTGCGGAGAAGGCTGCCCTCCGCCCTGCCGTAGAAGAGGTAGGTCTGGCCCACCTGAAGGCTGTTTTTCAGCCAGCTCTGGTTGAAGAAGGTCAGCTCCAGCACCCCGGTCTCGTCCACCGCCCGGGCCTTGATGAGATCCATCCCGCGGCGGATGTGGGCGAGGGTGGGGGCGGAGGCGATCATGGCGGCCACGCAGGCGTTCTCCCCGGGCACGAGGTCGGCGATCTTCCGGATCTCCCGGCGGTCGTCGTAGGAGCGGGGGTAGAAGCGCAGCAGGTCGCCCAGCGTCCGGATCTCCAGCTTCTCAAAGACCTTGGCCTTCTGGGGCCCGATGCCCCGCAGGGCCGTCAGTGGGCTTGTCAGCGTTTCCATGCCGTGCCTCCCTTCCCAAATGAGGGGCTTCCCTTGGGGGACGCCCCTGTGGTAGACTGTTCCTATAGTATACTCCCAAGCGGAAAATTTGAAAAGAAATTTGTAACGAACGCCGCCGCCGGGCGTCTATCAGGCAGAGAAAGGGGGGAGCGCCGTGCCGGACTTTACCGAGGTCTACCGGGAATACTTCGCCGGGGTATACCGCTATGCCCTGCGTCTCTGCGGGGATCCCACCCTGGCGGAGGAGATCACCCAGGAGACCTTCTTCCGCAGCCTTGCCGCCATCGACGGCTTCCGGGGGGACTGCCCCCTTGCCGCCTGGCTCTGCCGCATCGCCAGGAACTGCTGGCGGGATCACTGCCGGGAACATCGGCGCCGGGGGGAGGAGCCCCCGGAGGGGCATGCCTCCGGCGCGGAGGAGACCTATTTCCGCCGGGAGGAAGCCAGGGCCGCCCTGGCGGGCCTGGAGCGTCTGCCGGAGCCCTACGGCGAGGTGCTGCGGCTTCGGGCCCTGGGGGGCCTCAGCTTCCGGGACATCGGGGCGGCATACGGGAAAACCGAGACCTGGGCCCGGGTCATCTGCTTCCGGGCCCGGCAGCGACTGAAGGAGGAGATGGAATGAACTGCGACATCGTGCGGGATCTGCTGCCCCTCTATGAGGACGGCCTCTGCTCGGAGGAGAGCCGCAGAGCCGTGGAGGAGCACCTGAAAACCTGCGAGGCCTGCCGGAAGCGTCTTCCGGAGGCGCTCCCCGGGGAGACGCCCGCAGCGGAGGAAACGCCTGGGGCGGAAGGCGGCGTGCTCCGGGATATCTCCCGGGAGTGGAAGCGGCAGAAGCGCCGCTCCCGGCGGCGGGGCATCCTGCTGGGCTTTGCGCTGCTGCTGGCCCTGGCGCTGCTGGCCCGCCCTCTGCTGCTGCTTTTCCTCCATACGGGAGCCATGGGAACGGAGACGGACATGGCCGGGGATCTCCTCTGCGGCTACAACCGCCTGACGGGGGATGCCTTCGCCGCCGCCTACCAGTGGGATGGCCGGGAGGAGACCATGGACTTCACCGTGCCGGACACGGTGTTCGGCTACCGCGTCACCGCCCTGGGGGGCTATGTGGGCCGGGGCGCGCCCTATGCCTTCACCGTGGAGCTGCCGGAGAGCTTCGGCCACACGCGGGAGGGCTTCGGGGAGGATCTGTGGGATTATGCCCTGGAGAGATACCCCAATGCGGAGGTGGTGGAGCTGCCCTTCACCGTCCACATCGGCAAGAACCTGGAGGAGATCCGGGAGGAGCTCTTCGGCAGCTACTATGGCGTTACCCCGGAGGGGCAGGAGGTTCTCTACCACATCACCCTCACCGTGGACTGCGACCCGGAAAACAAAACGTTTTACGCCGAGGATGGCGTGCTCTATGACCGCGAGACCGGGGAGGCGGTGCTGGGAACGGCGGCGGAGCCGTAAGGCGCAGCCCCGCCCGTCCCCCGGAAGCGGCCCGGAACCCCGCCGGGCCCGCTTCTCCCATGACAGCGGCCCGGCCATTCCGCCGTATGCGCCCGCTCCGGGGCGGCGCTCCGCGATCGAAAGGCAAAAGGAAAAGCCGCCCGGGTGGGCGGCTTTCTTTTACTGCTGGGCGTGCTGGGGATTGATGGGGATGTGGGCGTCGCAGTGGTTGTTGTTGACGTAGGTGACGAAGCGGAAGGTGACGCCGTTCTCCGTGATGGGCTCGCTCTGCTCCTCAATCTCCCAGCCGAGGAGCTTGTCGAGGTTGGGGAAGTAGGTGTCGCTGCCCTCGGCGGCGGCGTCGATCACGGTGAGGTAGGCCCGCTTACAGCGGCAGAGCAGAGCGGTGTAGACGCTGCCGCCGCCGATGACCCAGACATCGTCGTCCTCGGGATCCACGGTGAGGCCCAGGGCCTGGTCGTAGCAGCCCACGATGTCGCAGCCGGGGCGGGTAAAGTCCGAGTTGCGGGTGATGACGATGTTCCGCCGATCCTTCAGGGGGCGGCCGCCGGGGAAGGTCTCCAGCGTCTTGCGGCCCAGGATCACGGTGCCTCCCACCGTCAGGTCGCGGAAGTGCTTCATATCCGTGGGGAGGTGGAAGAGAAGGCCGCCTTCCCGGCCGATGGCCCAGTTTCTGTCAACAGCAGCGATGGCATTCATAGATGTCAGATACACTCCTTTTCTCAAATGGCCACAGGGATCTTATCCTCAAACGGGGCGGGGGTGTAGCCCTCCAGCTGGAAGCTGTCCCGGGTGAAGTCGTAGAAGTCCGTCACCGCGGGATCCACGGTGAAGCGGGGCGCGGGGGCGGGGGACTGGCGCAGCAGCTTTTCCACGATGGGAACGTGCCGGTCATAGATATGGGCGTCGGCGATGACGTGCACCAGCTCGCCGGCCTCCAGGCCGGAGACCTGGGCGAACATATGCACCAGCACCGCGTACTGCACCACATTCCAGTTGTTGGCGGCCAGCATATCCTGGGAGCGCTGGTTCAAAATGGCGTTCAGGGTGCGGCCGGAGACGTTGAAGGTCATGGAGTAGGCGCAGGGGTAGAGGTGCATCTCATGGAGATCCTGGAAGTTGTAGAGGTTCGTCAGGATCCGCCGGGAGGCGGGGTTGTGCTTGAGGTCGTAGAGCACCCGGTCTACCTGGTCGAAGTCCCCTTCAGGGTAGTGGTGCTTCACCCCCAGCTGGTAGCCGTAGGCCTTGCCGATGGAGCCGGTCTCATCCGCCCAGGAGTCCCAGATGTGGGCGTTGAGGTCGTGGATGTTGCTGCTCTTCCTCTGCCAGATCCAGAGGAGCTCCTCCACGGCGGTCTTCCAGTACGTCCGGCGGATGGTAAGGATGGGGAACTCCGTCCGGAGGTCGTAGCGGTTCACGATGCCGAACTTCTTCACCGTGTGGGCGGGGGCGCCGTCCTCCCAGTGGGGCCGCACAGCCTGGTCGGTATCCCAGACGCCGTTTGCCAGGATATCCCGGCAGTTCTGCTGAAAGATCTCATCCGCCCGGCTCATGCTGCCGCCCCCTCTGCTGAAAATTCCGCAGGCGCTTGCAAATTTTTTGCATGCCTGACGATTTTTTGCCATACTACGCAGTATAGCAAATTTTTTCGGGAAAAGCAAGGAGAATCCGCAGGAAAAAGGACGGAAAAATGGACAAAATCGGAAGGGCGGAAACGCCCCCTTTCAGGGCATCTGCCCGATGGGAGAGGCGGAGGGCCGCTCCGGGGCGGAAGGGGATTGCAAGCCGGGGCCGCCTGGGGTAGAATAGGAGAGAAAGGAGGGATGGCATGGAGAGCAGGATGGACGCGGGCAAGCGGGGCTATCTCCGGGAGAACTTCCGCTTTGTCCGGCTGAAGGACAGCCGGGCCCAGCAGATCGGCTACCACTATCACGACTTCGACAAGGTCATCCTCCTGCTGGGAGGGCGCGTCACCTACGTGGTGGAGGGCGTCACCTATTTCCTCCGGCCCTGGGATCTGCTGCTGGTGCCCCGGGATCGGATCCACCGGCCCATCATCGACCCCTCGGAACCCT
>CAKTSC010000042.1 GCA_934597465.1 uncultured Dysosmobacter sp. | reverse complement strand
CGGCGGCGGCAAGGAGGACGAGTTTCTATGAGCGAATGCACCCACGACTGCTCCACCTGCGGCGAGAGCTGCGGCGAACGGCAGAATCCCCAGTCCCTGCTGAAGGAGCACCATCCCGAGGCCCGGGTGGGCAAGGTCATCGGCATCGTCAGCGGCAAGGGCGGCGTCGGCAAGTCCATGGTGACCAGCCAGATGGCCGTGACCATGCGCCGCCGTGGCTACCAGGTGGGCATCCTGGATGCCGACGTCACCGGCCCCTCCATCCCCAAGGCCTTCGGCATCCACGAAAACGCCACCGGCGACGCCCGGGGCCTCTACCCCTGCGAGAGCGGCACCGGCATCCAGGTAATGAGCACCAACCTCCTGCTGGAGAACGAGACCGATCCCGTGGTCTGGCGGGGCCCCGTCATCTGCGGCGTGGTGCAGCAGTTCTGGACGGATGTCCTCTGGAACTGCGACTGTCTCTTTGTGGACATGCCTCCCGGCACCGGGGACGTGACCCTCAGCGTCTTCCAGTCCCTGCCGCTGGACGGCATCCTCATCGTGGCCTCTCCCCAGGAGCTGGTGGGCATGGTGGTGGAGAAGGCCGTGAAGATGGCTGAGATGATGGAGATCCCCATCCTCGGCATCGTGGAGAACATGAGCTACCTCACCTGCCCCGACTGTGGGAAGAAGATCTTCCTCTTCGGCGAGGGGAAGAGCGAGGAGGCCGCCGCCCGCCACGGCCTGAAAGTCCTCGCCAAAATGCCCATCGACCCCGCTCTTGCGTCTCTCGTGGACAAGGGCCGCATCGAGGATTTCCAGGGCGACTGGCTGAAGGACGCCGCCGACGCCATCGAGAAGCTCTGAGACACCTCCCGCCCCTGTCCGCCGCCGGAGGACGATATGCACGACGGCGCGCCGGGGCGGGCATCCCTTTTTGTGCGGAAAGCCACTTGCAATGTGAGTCATTATCGCCGATAATGGGAGCATCTTTTTCTTTCAGGAGCGCTCATATCAAGTTTCAGAACTTCGCGGCCCGTGCCGCACAACAATACAACTGAGAAACATAGGAGGAGATCGCATATGCAGGAGCTGAAGGATCGCATCGTAAGGGAGGGCAAAGTCCTCCCCGGCAACATCATCAAGGTGGACGGCTTCCTGAACCACCGGGTGGACACGGAGCTCTTGGAGCACATCGCCGACGAGTTCGGCCGCCGCTTCGACATGAGTAAGGTGACGGTCATCCTGACGGCGGAGGCCTCCGGCATCGCTCTTGCCACCGTGGTGGCCCACCGCTTCGGCAAGCCCATGATCTTTGCCAAGAAGGCCAAGAGCGACAACATCGAGGGCGGCCTCTACCAGAGCGACATCTTCTCCTACACCTATAAGAAAAAGGTCACGCTCCTGGTCTCCAAGGAGTGGCTCCACGAGAGCGACCGGGTCCTCATCATCGACGATTTCATGGCCAACGGCGAGGCCATGCGGGGCCTGTGCGACATCGTCACCGCCGCGGGCGCGGAGCTGGTGGGCATCGGCTGCGCCGTGGAGAAGGGCTTCCAGGGCGGCGGCGACCGCCTGCGCGCCGCCGGGTATAACCTGGAGTCCCTCGCCATCATCGAGTCCGCCCAGCCCGGCAACATCGTCTTCCGGGACTGAGCCCGTCCCGCGTTTTTCAGATGATCCCGTCTCCCCGCAAAAACCGCGGAAAGGAGTGATCCTCACGCGAAAGCGCCTTTTTATCGCTCTGGGCATCGTGGGTGCCCTGCTGGCCCTCTTTTTCCTGGTGATCCGTCCCTGGTTCATCCGGAAGGTTGAAAGCACCTATGCCGCCAAGCCCGTCATCTACCTCTATCCGGAGGGGGAGACGGAGGTCTCCGTAAAGCTGAACTGCGACGGCGGCCTCACCTGCACCTATCCCGCTTATGAGGATGGCTGGTCTGTCACCGCCCAGCCGGACGGCACATTGACGGACGAAGCCGGCCAGACCTACCGCTACCTCTACTGGGAGGGCCGGAGCGAGACCGAGTATGACTTCTCCACCGGCTTCTGCGTCGCCGGGGAGGATACCGCCGCCTTTCTGGAGGAGGCACTGGCTGCGCTCGGCCTCACCCGGGCGGAAGCCAACGAGTTTATCATCTACTGGCTGCCCCGGATGGAAGGCAACGCCTACAACCTCCTGAGCTTCCAGACCGATGCTTACACCGACCACGCCCGGCTGATGGTGACTCCCCAGCCGGATACCGTTCTCCGGGTCTTCCTGGCCTGGCGGCCTCTGGCTGCCCCGGTGGATGTCCCCGCCCAGACCCTCAGCGCGCCGTCCCGCCAGGGCTTTACCCTGGTGGAGTGGGGCGGCACAGAGCTCCCCTGATCCCTTTACTTTCACACAAAGGAGGAACCCCCTTGTCCCATCAGACTGTCATCGTTCTGGACTTCGGCGGCCAGTATAACCAGCTCATCGCCCGCCGCGTCCGTGAGTGCGGGGTGTACTGCGAGGTCAGGCCCTACACCCTGCCCCTGGAGGAGATCCGCCGTCTGGCGCCCATCGGCCTCATCTTCACCGGCGGGCCCAACAGCGTTTACGACGATTCCGCCCCCCACGTGGATCCCGCCCTCTTTACCCTGGGCATCCCCATCCTGGGCATCTGCTACGGCTGCCAGCTGATGGCCCACACCCTGGGGGGCCGCGTCACCGCCGCCCAGGATGATTCCGCCCGGGAGTACGGCAAGACCGAGACCTGGTTCGATACCTCCTGCCGCCTCTTCAAGGATATCCCCGCCCAAAGCGTCACCTGGATGAGCCACGGCGACTATATGGAGAAGGTCCCCCAGGGCTTCGCCCTGGTCGCCCACTCCGACGCCTGCCCCAACGTGGCCATTGCCGACGAGAGCCGGGGCTTCTACGGCGTCCAGTACCACCCCGAGGTGAACCACACCCAGTATGGCCGCCAGATGCTCCGCAACTTCCTCTATGAGGTCTGCGGCGCCCAGGGCGACTGGAGCATGGGCGACTACAAGGCCACCGCCATCCGGGACATCCGGGAGAAGGTGGGCTCCGGCCGGGTGCTCCTGGCCCTCTCCGGCGGCGTGGACTCCTCCGTGGCCGCCGCGCTGCTGGCCGAGGCCGTGGGCAGCCAGCTCACCTGCGTCTTCGTGGATCACGGTCTCATGCGCCTCAACGAGGGCGACGAGGTGGAGCAGGCGTTTGCCAAGTGGGACTTGAACTTCGTCCGGGTGGACGCCGAAGCCCGCTTCCTGGGGAAGCTCGCCGGCGTCACGGAGCCGGAGCGCAAGCGCAAGATCATCGGCGAGGAGTTCATCCGGGTCTTCGAGGAGGAAGGCAAGAAGATCGGCCAGGTGGACTTCCTGGCCCAGGGCACCATCTACCCCGATGTCATCGAGTCGGGTCTCGGCAACGCCGCCGTCATCAAGAGCCACCACAACGTGGGCGGCCTGCCGGACTATGTGGACTTCCGGGAGATCATCGAGCCCCTGCGGATGCTCTTTAAGGATGAAGTCCGCCAGCTGGGCCGGGAGCTGGGCCTGCCCGAGTATCTCGTCAGCCGCCAGCCTTTCCCGGGCCCGGGCCTTGCCATCCGGGTCATCGGCGAGGTGACCAAGCCCAAGCTGGATCTCCTCCGGAAGGCCGACGCCATCTTCCGGGAGGAAGTGGCCGCCGCCAACCTGCCCGACTGCCCCAACCAGTATTTCGCCGCCCTCACCAATATGCGCTCCGTGGGCGTTATGGGCGACGGGAGGACGTATGATTACGCCATCGCCCTTCGCGCCGTCCGGACGGACGACTTCATGACCGCCGACTGGGCCCGTCTCCCCTACGACCTCCTGGATCGGGTCAGCACCCGCATCGTCAACGAAGTCCCCGGCGTCAACCGCATCCTCTACGACGTCACCAGCAAACCCCCCGCCACGGTGGAAATGGAGTGACCCCAAAGCTAACAAAACAGCGAGACCGCCCAGCGGCCTCGCTGTTTTTCATTTGGACACCAAAGAGAACCCCCGGGCTCTGCCGGAGGGGATAAAAAGCCTGTGCCGTGGAAGAAAGCAGAAAAGGAAAGTCTCCAAGTTGGAATAAGCGAAAAGTTTACCGACCAATACTTGCAAAAATGAGGAGACTAATTCATGACAAGTAATAAACCCACCGACAAGCAAAAGGCTTCCGGTGATGGTGATAGCCCATTTACGGGCGGGCGGGCGGTCAGAGAATGCATCAGAGAATGCAAGCGAAATAGAATTTAGTGTCCCTTGAGTGTCTTGCCAGTAATAGGCCTTTAAGGGTCTGGCCAAACCCCTGGCTTAGCTGGAGGTTTTGATTTCTGAATCCTACCCCAATTCTCATATTCCAGGCAGAAGTTCCTTGAATACCGATGGAACATATTGTATAATGAAAATATACCCTTTGGATATCATCCAAAATTCAAAACTGCTGGTGGGGAATAAAATGCAAGAAAAAGAATTGGATAAAGCTGTTGTTTACACACGGCAAATTAATTTCTCCTTGCAAGAACTCAAGAACTTCGTGGACGATAATGACATTATCACCGATCCGGATTACCAGAGACGTTATGTGTACGATAACAAGCGGGCATCTCTTTTGATTGAATCGATACTAATCGGAATCCCCATTCCCATCATTTACTTGGCTGAAGAATCAGAAGGCATCTATTCTGTAATCGACGGGCAGCAACGCATTACTTCATTTGTGCGATATTTGAAAAACGAATTTGCTCTGACGGGCTTATCAAAGCTCCAAAGCCTGAACGGCTTACTATACAAGGATCTGGACAAGGGCATTCAGCGGCGATTGAAAATCCAAACCATCTCGGCTGTCTGCATTGAAAAGGGTTCCGAAGATTTGAAGTATGAAATCTTCTCCCGTCTAAACCTCGGTGCGGTCAAGCTGAAAGATCAGGAAGTCAGGAACTGCATATATCGAAGCAAGTTCAATGACATGCTGAAAGAAATCGCGAACGGAAATCCCAACTTACGGATACTGTTCCACGATGAAAACAAACGCTTTGCATATGAAGAACGCATCCTGCGGTTCTTTGCCCTGCGCGATTACATGCAGTTAAAGGGCACGTATAAAGCAACGATGAACGAATATATGCAAAAACATGCACAGGATACTGAGGAACAGCTCAAAGCGGCAAAGGATCTATACAACAGTCTTATCAGTTTGATTAAAACCGTTGTTGGTGATGACGCATTTTTCGCATACTCCTCCGATGCCCGGCGAAAATTCAACGGTGCAGTATACGACTCCATCATTATCCCCTTTTCTTATTTCCCGAAGAAAAGTATTATGCGCCATGCGGATGAAATTCGGAACAGAATCAATCTTCTGAAGTCAAGTGATCCTGAATACAAAAACTGGATTTATGCGGGCACAAATGCCGGGCCCAAAGTTCGCAGCCGAATCAACGCAGTCATGAACATCTTAAACCAAGTAACCCAGCGAGACCAAAAGGATAATTCTGAGCGTTGCTTTGATTCCACCGTGAAAGAGCTGCTATTCTATCCCGGCTGCAGATGTAGTTATTGCGGAAATCAAATACTAAGCATCGATGATTGCGAGGTCGACCATATCGTTCCGTACTCTCTCGGAGGGCCAACCAGCATCGAAAATGCGCAACTGTTGCACAAGAGTTGTAACAGGAGTAAAGGTGCGCAAATCATTGCGCCAGAGACTTTCACCGATGACAGTTCCGAGGATGATGACGAAACCTGACCCCCTGTGCGATTGCAGACGGCTGCCAAAACAGTGATAAGAACGCTCCCCTCCCCCGGTAAAATCCCCAAAACTCCCCGCCAAAGTTCTACTCCCCTGCCCCTTTACACTCCTCCCGCCCCCATGCTAAAATATCCTCGGGCAATCGTTTGCCCGCCCCCGGCTCCGCCGGGGCATTCCGCCCGCCGCCGCGACTCCACTTGATCGCGCCGGAGAGGGAAAGAAAGGATGGATCCCCACCGGAAGCTCCCGGTGCGGCAGTGTGGAGACCTGCCGCAAAGCGGCCCGGGCCCAGCCCGGCCGTGAGACGGCCCGCGCGGAGGCGGGGCCGCCAGAGCAGCTTACATGGCAGCAGTATCCCTGAAGCACATCCAGAAGATCTACCCCAATACCGAGAAGAAGAAAAGGAAAAAGGGCGAGGAAGCCCCCGCCTCCCGCCTGAAGGTCACGGAGGACGGCGTCCTGGCGGTGGACGATTTCAACCTGGAGATCGCCGACCGGGAGTTCATCGTCCTGGTGGGCCCCTCCGGCTGCGGCAAGTCCACCACCCTGCGGATGATCGCGGGCCTGGAGGAGATCAGCGACGGCGAGCTGACCATCGACGGCAAGGTCATGAACGACGTGCCCCCCAAGGATCGGGATATCGCCATGGTCTTCCAGAACTACGCCCTCTACCCCCACATGACGGTCTACGAGAACATGGCCTTCTCCCTGAAGCTGAAGAAAGCCCCCAAGGAGGAGATCGACCGCAAGGTGCGGGAGGCCGCCGAGATCCTGGACATCACCCAGTACCTTGACCGCCGCCCCAAGGCCCTCTCCGGCGGCCAGCGCCAGCGCGTCGCCATCGGCCGCGCCATCGTTCGGAATCCCAAGGTCTTCCTGATGGATGAGCCCCTCTCCAACCTGGACGCCAAGCTCCGCAACCAGATGCGCTCGGAGATCATCAAGCTCCGGGAAAAGATCGACACCACCTTCGTCTACGTCACCCACGACCAGGTGGAGGCCATGACCCTGGGCGACCGCATCGTCATCATGAAGGACGGCGTCATCCAGCAGACCGGCACCCCCCAGGAGGTCTTCAACCACCCGGCGAACCTCTTCGTGGCGGGCTTCATCGGTACGCCCCAGATGAACTTCTTCCAGGGCGCCAAGCTCACGGAAAACGGCGGCCAGTACGCCGTGGAGATTCTGGGCCACGCCCTGCCCCTCACCGACGCCCAGAATGAGGCCCTGAAGGCCGCGGGCGTCGGCAGCATGACCGTCACCGCCGGTGTCCGCCCTGTCCACATCACCGTGGGCCACGACGCGGGGGCCGACGCCCGGGTGGATGTCAGCGAGCTCATGGGCAGCGAGCTGCACCTGCACCTGCTGGCGGGCGAGCAGGAAGTGGTGGCCGTAGTCCCCACCGCCAACATCGACACCGGGGCCTACCCCAGAGGCTCCACGCTGAAGTTCAGCTTCGACCCCAGGCTCATCCAGCTCTTCGACCCCGAGACGGAGAAAAACCTCATCTGAGAAAACACCGGCGCGGCCCCCACGAAAGTGGGGGCCGCGCTTTGTCATTCTTCCAATGTCCTCACACCAGGGCGTACTCCCCCGGGCCGGTGAGGGTCAGCGCCCGGCCGTAGAAGGCGGTGAGGGCCCGCACCATGGCGGCGGTGTCCTCGGCCCCGGCGGTCTCCCAGGCGGAGTGCATGGCCAACTGCGCCAGGCCGATGTCCACGGTGTTCAAAGACACCTGGGTGTTGGCGATGTTGCCGAGAGTCGAGCCGCCCGCCATGTCCGCCCGGTTGGCGAAGCGCTGGTAGGGGGCCCCGGCCTCCTCACAGATCAGCTGGAAGAGGGCGGCGGACACGCCGTCGGAGGTGTAGTGCTGTGCGGCGTTATATTTGATGACCACGCCGCCGTTGAGCTTCACCCCATGGTTGGGGTCGGAGAGCTCCGGGTGGTTGGGATGGACGGCATGGGCGTTGTCGCAGGAGACCAGGAAGCTGCCGGCCACCTTCCGGCGGTACTCGCTCCCCTGCCCCAGGGCCTCGCACAGCCGGACAAGGGTGTCTTTCAGGAAGGTGGACGCCGCGCCCTGCTTGGTCTGGCTCCCCACCTCTTCGTTGTCAAAGAGGCAGTAGACCGGCAGCGCCTCGCTCTCCTCCGCCGAAAGGAAGGCCGTCAGCGCCGCGAAGGCGCACTGCAGGTCGTCCAGCCGGGGGGCGGAGAGCAGCCCGTTCCACTCCACGCCCTCCTGGGGATTGTAGAGGGCCAGGTCGGTGGCCAGGATGTCCTCCTCCCGGCAGGCCAGGGCCATGGCCACGGTGGGCCGGAAGAAGCCCTTCTCCTCCCCGCTGCCCCAGAGGGGCAGCAGATCCACGGCGGGGTTCCAGGTGTAGCCGTCGTTGACCTTGCGGTTCATGTGGATGGCCACGTTGGGGATCACGGCACAGTGCCCCCCCAGATCCAGCAGCCGCGTCTCCACGCCCCGACTCTTGCGCAGCAGCACCCGCCCGGCGATGCCCAGGGGCCGGTCCATCCAGCTGCTCATGATCATGCCGCCGTAGCGCTCCACCGCCAGACGCCGGCAGCCGCTGCCGGTGAGCTCCGGGTTCTCCTTCAGCTTGAAGGTGGGGCTGTCGGAGTGGGCCGCCGTCATCATGAAGCCGGTGAAGGCCCGCCGGGCCCGGAAGGCGATGAGGGACGAGCCGTTCCGGGTGACGTAGTACCCCTGCCCCGGGGCAAGCCGCCAGTCCTCCCCCTCGCTCAGGGGCAGAAACCCGGCCTGGCGCAGCAGCTCCGCGCTGTGCTCCACCGCGTGGTAGGGCGAGGGACTGGCCTCAATGTACTCAAAAAGCTTCCGATTCATACTCTTCCTCCCATTTCCCGCCCCGGCGGTGCGCTTCCCCCGGGGACAATTTCTTCCCCCCTATTATACCCCCGCCGCTCCCCCGGCGCAACCCCGCGCTTTCCGCCCCGCCGCGCTTCGGCCGGGCCGCCCCCGGCACGCTCCGGCTCCGTCCTCCCACTCAAAGAAACATAAAATATTTAACGATAAACATTAAACCCTTCTTGACAACCCCGCCCTTTCCGTGCTACGCTGAAGCCAAAGAACCGCCGGATCCCCCGGCGGAAGCCCACCGCCGAAAAGGAGGTCTTTCCATGGAGAGTCTGCAAAAAACCGCCCGGGTGCTGGATATCCTGGCCCGGATCGCCCTCTGCGCCAGCCTGGCCCTGATCCTGCTCGTCCTGGGGATGCTGGTGGCCGCCCGTGAGGTTCCCGAACTGTCCGGTGCCCTGTCTTCCTCCCTGACCGCCGGCGTCTTCCGCTTCATCCTGGCAGACCCCGTCTCCCAGCCCTGGGCGGCGCGGCTGGTGCTGGGGGCCCTGACCTGCGCGGTCTCCTGCTATGAGATCACGCTCTTCCGCCGCATCCTCCGTCCCATGCGGGAGGGCCGCCCCTTCGACGGCGTGGCCCGCCGCCTGCGGACGCTGGCCTGGGTGACGCTGGTGGCAGGCTTCTTCCTGTCCCTGGCGGATTACCTGGTCTCCGCCCGCTTCTACCACCACCTGAACTACCGCACCCTCTTTCTCAACGACAGCATCCTGGCCTGCAGTGTGGAAGTC
>CAKTSC010000041.1 GCA_934597465.1 uncultured Dysosmobacter sp. | reverse complement strand
CGATGGTCATGTGATTGTGAAAGAGCCTTAAATCCGTTATTTTCATCAGTTCCTGACCAACTGTCATTTTCCCAACCGCGGCATCGCCAATGATAAATAATAGCTTCATAAAACACCTCAACAAATTCCGATCTGTGGGTCTGTTTTGATCCATGGTAGCACAAAGCGGGATGGGATACAAGAACAGCCACAGCGGTGGACCGCTGTGGCTGCTGCCGGTTTTACGACCGCCCGCCTTCTGGCAGGCGCTTCCTTTTTGCGTCAAAGGGAAGCGGCCTTTCCTTCGCGGGAACGGCAGGGTCGCTCCCGCGGGGAAAAGGGGAACTCTAACGAGGGGCAACGTTCCCGCTTCAGATCTCCACCATCCAGCCCTTGGTATCCGGGAGCTGGCCCCACTGGATGCCGGTGAGGGTGTCGTAGAACTTCTGGGTCAGGGGGCCGATGCCCTGGTCGCCCACGTAGTAAGGAACGCCCTCGTAGTTCAGCTCCTTGATGGGGATGACCACGGCGGCGGTGCCGGTGGCGAAGACCTCCTCCAGGCGGCCGTTCCTGGAGGCCTCGGTGATGGTGTCGATGGAGAGCTTGCCCTCGTGGACGGGGATGCCCCAGTCACGGGCCAGCTCGATGACGCTGCGGCGGGTGACACCGGGCAGGATGGTGCCGTGATCCTCCGCCGCGGCGGCGGTGTAGAGCTCGCCGCCGATGAGGAAGAAGCCGTTCATGGAGCCCATCTCCTCCACGTACTTGCGGTCATGGCCGTCCAGCCAGAGCACCTGGTTGAAGCCCATCTTCTCCGCCCGGTCGCCGGCGAGAGCCGCGCCCGCGTAGTTTCCGGCGCACTTGGTAAAGCCGGTGCCGCCCTCGGCGGCCCGGATGTAGTGGGGCTCCACGTAGATGCGCACGGGCTCCATGCCGGTGGGGTAGTAGGTTCCGGCGGGGGAGGCCAGAACGCAGAAGAGGTAGTTGCCGGAGGCGTGGACACCTAGCTTGGCGGTGGTGGCGATGGCCAGGGGACGGAAGTAGAGGGAGGAGCCCTCCTCCTCGGGCACCCAGGCCTCCTCCACCCGGCAGAGGGTCTTGATGGCCTGGACGAAATCCTCCTCCGGGATCTCGGGCATGCACATGCGGCGCATGCTGTTCATCATGCGGCGGCCGTTGCAGTCCGGCCGGAAGAGGCGGACTTTGCCGTCCGGGCCCCGGTAGGCCTTCAGGCCCTCGAAGCAGGCCTGGCCGTAGTGCAGCACGGAGGCGGCGGGATCCAGGGTCAGGGGGCCATAGGGAACGATCCGGGCGTCATGCCAGCCCTGGCCGGGGGTGTAGTCCATCAGGAACATGTGGTCAGTGAAGAGGTTGCCGAAGCCCAGCGGCTGGCCCTTGGCCGGCTTCTCCTTGGGGGCGGCGGTTTTGTGGATGGTGATGTTCAGCATAGTCGATTTGCTCCTTTCAACGGTGTTCCGGCCTTCCTGAAAAGCAAAACGGCCCTCGCCGCTCCTGTTTCCCAGGAGAGACGAAAGCCGGACTTCCGCGGTACCACTCTCATTGCCGCAGTTCGCCCGCGGCCGCTCGTGTACCCTGATATCGGAGGGCTTCCGGCGCTGCCTGGGAATGAGTCTCCTTCAGCGGCGCTGCTCCCGGGTGACACCGGAAGGGTCTCCCTGCCGCGTTCCACCAAAGCCGCGGCTCTCTGTGAGGGCTGTTCCCCGCCGGTCTGTCCCGATCATCGCATTGTATTCTGGATTTCTTCCGTTATACCCCATCCCCGGGGAAATGTCAACCAAAAATGTTCTGTGGAATTTTCACAAAATCCGGACGGCGCGCGCAGGTTCGCTTGGGCGTTCCTCCCCCGGCGGAGGCGTTTCCGGCGGGCTGTGCCGTTCCGGCGGACAGGGGGCGCGGCGGAGGGGGTGTCCCGCTGCCGGGCTGGAGCGGGCGGCGGCGGGACGCGGGAGCCTTGGCGCTTTTGGGAAATCTGCCGTGCCGGGAGGGCCGCGCTCCTCCCCTTCTGTCCGTGTGGGGTGGACATTCCTTCGTCGGATGGCGGCAGGGGCGGTTCATCCGATCCCGGAATCGTTAAAGTTTTGTCAAATCGCACAAAGGCCCGCCGGGAAACGCCGCCGAAAACGTTAATTTCTTGACAAAACTCCGAAAATCAAAAGCCCCCTTGCATTTCCAGCGGCGGCGGTGCTATGATGAACGCGAACAAAAACCAGATAGAACGGCGCAGGCAACCGTTTTCCTTTCGGTTTTCCGGACGGAAACGGCGGCATTGCGCCAATGGCGGCCAACACCCGGCGGAGCTTCCCTCCCCCGGGCCGCGCCCCGGGAAAGGATGGTCATTATGGCAAACCGCATCGTACTCAACCCCGTATCCTACCATGGTTCCGGCGCCGTGCAGGAGGTCGGAAACGAGCTCGCCGCCCGGGGCTTCCGGAAGGCATTGATCTGCTCCGGAAGACACGTGGTGAAGAGCGGCGAGATCAACAAGATCCTGGAGCCCCTGGCGGCCAAGGGCATCGGGCACGCCATTTTCACCGACATCAAGCCCAACCCCACCATTGAAAACGTGCAGGCGGGCGTGCAGGCCTTCCGGGACGCCGGGGCAGACTGCATCGTGGCCGTGGGCGGCGGCTCCGTGATGGATACCGCCAAGGCCGTGGGCATCATCATCAATAACCCGGAGTTCGCCGACGTCCGCTCCCTGGAGGGCGTGGCCCCCACCAAGCGTCACGCAGTCTTCACCGTGGCTGTGCCCACCACCGCCGGCACCGCCGCAGAGGTCACCATCAACTACGTCATCACCGACGTGGAGCGCAAGCGGAAGTTCGTCTGCGTGGATGTCAACGACATCCCGGAGGTGGCCGTCGTGGATCCTGACATGATGACCTCCATGCCCGCCTCCCTCACCGCCGCCACCGGCATGGACGCCCTGACCCACGCCATTGAGGGTCTCATCACCAAGGGCGCCTGGGAGATGACGGACATGTTCCACCTGGAGGCCATCCGGCTGATCTCCACCTCCCTGCGGGACGCGGTAGGCAACGATCCCGACGGCCGCAAGGGCATGGCCCTGGGCCAGTACATCGCGGGCATGGGCTTCTCCAATGTGGGCCTCGGCATCGTCCACAGCATGGCCCACGGCCTCTCCGCCCTCTATGACACCCCCCACGGCGTGGCCTGCGCCATCATCCTGCCCACGGGCCTGGAGTACAACAAGGAGTACAGCGGCGAGAAGTACCTGGCCCTGGCCAAGGCCATGGGCGTGGAGGGCACGGACGCCATGACCCAGGAGGAGTACCGCCGGGCCGCCATCGACGCCGTGCGGCAGCTCTCCCACGATGTGGGCATCCCCGCCAACCTGAAGGGCATCCTCCGGGAGGAGGACGTGGACTTCCTGGCGGAGAGCGCCTATGCCGACGCCTGCCGCCCCGGCAATCCCCGCGACACCAGCGTGGAGGAGATCAAGGGCCTCTACCGCAGCCTGATGTGAGGTCCCCCCTCCTAAAAAATAAGTCCCCCGGCAGAGCGCGGCCGCAGGCAGATGCCTGCGGCCGCGCTCCCTTTCCCGGGAGGGCAGAAAGGGAGGGAGGAAGCGGATGCTTCCTCCCTCCCTTTGACTTTCAGGATGGGATCTTACTTGATGCACTCCATGCCGCCCTCGAAGGCAGCGATGTTGGCGGGGACGAACTTGGCCTTGGCGCCGGTGAACATCTCCTTGATGATCTCCACCACGGTCTCGGGCTTGACCACCTTGGTGGCAGCCACATAGGCGCCCAGCATCACCATGTTGGAGGCCTTGGGGTTGCCCACCTTCTCGGCGATCTCGCTGCAGGGGACGTAGTAGGTGGTGACATCCTGCCGCTCCACCTTCTCCTCGATGACGGAGCTGTTGACAAAGATCATGCCGCCGGACTGCACGTCATCCTGGAACTTCAGGAGGGAGGGCAGGTTCAGCACGATGAGCTCGCTGGGACGGGCGAAGACGGGGGAGCCCACCCGCTCGGTGGAGAGCACCACGGAGCAGTTGGCGGTGCCGCCGCGCATCTCGGGGCCGTAGGAGGGGGCCCAGGTGACGTTGAGGCCCTCGGCCATACCGGCCTCGGCCAGGTTCTTGCCGATGGCCAGAGCGCCCTGGCCGCCGAAACCGGCAACGATCAGTTCCTTCTTCATGTCACTTCACCTCCGGCGTGCTTTCCTTGATGACGCCCAGGGGATAGTAGGCCGCCATCTCGTTTTTCAGCCACTCGTTGGCCTTCAGGGGGGTCATGCCCCAGTTGGTGGGACAGGTGGAGAGGACTTCGATGAAGGTGAAGCCCTCGCCGGCCATCTGCTTCTCAAAGGCCTTCTTGATGGCCTTCTTGGCCTTGTTCAGGTGGGGGATATCGGTGACGCAGACCCGCTCGGCGTAGACGCAGCCGTCCAGGGTGGAGAGCATCTCCGCCATGCGGATGGGCATACCGGCCTGCTCCTTGGTGCGGCCCTTGGGGGCGGTGGTGGCCTTCTGGCCGATGAGGGTGGTGGGGGCCATCTGGCCGCCGGTCATGCCGTAGATGGCGTTGTTGATGAAGATGGTGGTGATCTTCTCGCCCCGCATGGCGGCGTGGACGATCTCCGCGCAGCCGATGGAGGCCAGGTCGCCGTCGCCCTGATAGGTGAAGACGGGCTGGGTGGGATGGGTCCGCTTGATGCCGGTGGCAACGGCGGGCGCCCGGCCATGGGCGGCCTCCTGGGTGTCAAAGTTGAAGTAGTTGCCCGCGAAAACGGAGCAGCCCACGGGACAGACGGCAATGACCTCGTCCGTCAGGTTCAGCTCCTCCAGGGTCTCCGCGATGAGCTTATGGATGATGCCGTGATGGCAGCCGGGGCAGTAGTGCAGTTCCCGATCGGTGAGCGCCTTGCTCTTCTCGTATACGATTGCCATATTACTCTGCCTCCTTCAGCGCGTTCTTGGCAGCTTCCACGATATCCTCCACCGTGGGGATGAGGCCGCCGGCGACGCCGGCGAACTTCACGGGCTTCTGGCCCTCCACCGCGAGACGGACATCGTCGATCATCTGGCCCAGGCTCATCTCCACGTCCACGACCACCTTCACGTGATCCTCGCCCGCGAGGTCATGCAGCTGCTTCTCGGGGAAGGGCCAGAGGGTGATGGGGCGGAAGAGGCCGGCCTTGACGCCCTGGCGGCGCAGCTCCTCAATGGCGGAGAGCACCACGCGGGCGGGGGTGCCGTAGGCCACCAGGACCACCTCGGCGTCCTCGCAGTCCTTGGCCTCGTAGCGGATCTCCTTCTCGGTGATGAGGGCGTACTTCCGGGCCAGGCGCTGGTTCATCTCGTTGCAGTCGTTGGGGTCGATGGAGAGGGAGGTCACGAAGTTGGGATGAGAGCGGCCGTGCTTGCCGGTGGTGGCCCAATCCTTGGGGGGCAGCTCCCGGTGGGGGATCTCATGCCACTCGATGGGCTCCATCATCTGGCCGGTGAGGCCGTCGGCCAGGACGAGAACGGGGTTGCGGTAGCAGTCGGCGATGTCAAAGGCCTCCTGCACGAAGTCCACCAGCTCCTGGATGTTGGCGGGAGCCAGGACGACGGTGCGGTAGTCGCCGTTGCCGCCGCCGCGGGTGGCCTGGAAGTAATCGCTCTGGCTGGGCTGGATGGTGCCCAAGCCCGGGCCGCCGCGCATGCAGTTGACGATGACGCAGGGCAGCTCGCAGGTGGCGATGTAGGAGATGCCCTCCTGCTTCAGGGCGACGCCGGGGGAGGAGGAGGAGGTCATGGCGCGCATGCCGGAAGCGGCGGCGCCGTACACCATGTTGATGGCGGCCAGTTCGCTCTCCGCCTGGACGAACACCTTGCCGTGCTCGGGCATATGCAGGGACATGTACTCCGGAACTTCGCTCTGGGGCGTGATGGGGTAACCAAAATAGCAGTCACAGCCGCCGCGGATGGCGGCCTCGGCAATGGCTTCATTGCCTTTCCACAGTTCTTTTGCCATGGGGTCTAACCTCCTCTTTTAGAATTTCTCGACGGTGATGATGGAATCGGGGCAGATCTTGGCGCAGCTGGCACATGCGATGCACTGGCTGATGTCAGTGACGCCGGCGGGGTGGTAGCCCTTGCGGTTGGTGACCTCGGTATCGATGGCCAGGATGTGCTTGGGACAGACCGACACGCAGAGTTCGCAGCCCTTGCAGCGCTCGGTGTTGAAGGTGAGTTTTGCCGTCATTCTCATTGTCCTCCTTTCCAAGGTGTGGGAGCTCAGCGCTCCCAGGGTTTTTTCATCTGGATGCTGATGGGGAACACGGGCTCCCGCAAAGAGCCCAGTTGGGATACCAGTTTCTCCTCCGCCGTGTGGCAGAGGACGGGGATGCCGGTGCGGCGGGAGATCTCCTCCGCCAGCTCCGCGCCCCGGAGGATCTCCTCCGCGGTGGTCTCACCACAGAGGTGGGTGTTGTTGACGATGCCGCCGCAGGTGAGGCCCGTGACCTCCTCGATGCAACGGAGGTAGGAGATGGCGTCCTCGGGCTTGCGCACCTCCGGCCGGTTGGCGTTGGAAACGAAGATCAGCTGGTAGTCCTCCCGGATGATCTTGGGCCGGTAGCGGGCCAGGACGCGGGCCCCGTCGGGGTCGCCGCCGATGTCCAGCACGCCGCGGTAGCTGCGGTCTTCCAGGATGGTGAGGATCTCCGCCGGGAGGGAGGGCATGTCCGCGTCGGCGCATTCCTGGGAGGAGGTGATGAGCCGGACGCCGGCCTCCTCCAGCACCTGCCGCCGCTCCCGGGAGCGGAAGTAGGGGTTCACGATGTCGAGATCCGCCATCATCACCTTCTCGCCCTCCCGGGCCAGGGCCAGAGCCAGGTTCACGGAGAACTCGGTCTTGCCGGTGCCGAAATGGCCGGTGACGATGAGCAGACGGTGGGGCGAGAGGGCGCTTGCTGCGACTTTCAGGGGGATCCCCTCCTTTCTTTTCGGGGTTCATCCAAATTTTTGATGGAAAGATCGAAAAAATGGATAAAAGTTGTTGTATTATTTTCAACTTTGTTGTATGATGTCATTGTAGACGAAACCCGCGCCAATGTCAAGCTGGTTATACCACTTTTTCTTTCTAAGACCCAATTTCGTCCGGCTGCCCAAAAAAGCGCCGGCGTATTTGAGAGGAGAACACCACCCATGCATTCACCACAGAAGATCAAGCTGTCCGAGCAGACGGCGGAGCGTCTCTTTGAGCGGATCGTGGACGAGCGCCGCTACGGCCCCGGCGAGAAGCTGCCCAACGAGAACGACCTCTCCGCGGAGCTTGGCGTCAGCCGCACCACCCTGCGGGAGGCCATCTCCTCCCTGGTGGCCCAGGGCATCCTGCAGATCCAGCGGGGCCGGGGCACCTTCGTGGCCCAGGAGCTGCCGGACTCCTCCGTAAACCTCTCCGCCATCCAGAACCTCCATTCCCAGCTCCGCGCCCGGGATCTTTTGGAGATGCGGCTCATCTTCGAGCCCGCCACCATCGCCCTGGCCTGCGAGCGGGCCAGCGACGAGGAGCTGGAGCAGATCCGCCGCAAGGCCCAGCGGGTGGTGGAGGTCGCCGCCCTGGGCGGCGACTGGTCTGCCGCCGACCAGGAGTTCCACCTGGCCATCAGCCGGGCCTCCCACAACGAGTACATGCGCCGCCTCTACCCCATCATCAACAACGCCGTGGCCGAGTTCATGCTGCTGACCGCCCAGAACCTGGAGTTCATCCAGCACATGGCCATCAACGACAACGAGTCTATCCTGGAGTTCCTGCTGCGGCGGGACGCTCCCGGCGCCCGGGAGGCCATGGGCATCCACATGCGCCACATGCTCAACGCCCTCAGCGACTGAGCCTTTCCCCCGCGCTTCGCAGAGAGCGGCCCGGGTCTTGCCCCTCTCTCCCATCCCGAAACTTCACCCGCAGAACGAGAGGTCGTGCTGCGGGCTGTTGTGTTGTCCGGAGGGCTCCGGCCTTTGCTTCCCGGAAAGGCGTTCCCGATGGAGGAGACCGCGCCGCGGGAGCTTGTCCCCTTTCCGGACGGGGCCGGGCGGCTCACCGCCTCCCTGGCGGAGTGCCCGGCCCGGCATCTCTGCGGGAGCCGCCGGAGGGTTGCGGTGTGACCAGGCACCCGGCGCCCGGAAAAACGGAAAGCGGGAGGGCGGCGGCTGCCGCCCTCCCGCTTTCCCGTTACGGCGCACTCTGCTTCTGGGCCTGCGTCCCGAAGTAGAAGCCGATGACCACGGTGAAGACCGTCTGGAATTCCTGGCCGCTGATGTCGCCCCGGAGGGCCAGAGCGGCGAAAACAGCGCTCATGAGGAAGGTCACCAGGCTCTTCACATCCAGGAGCTTCGCCAGGCGGCCTTTGAGGCTGAGCATCTCCATGTTCTCCCCTCCCCCCTCTCAGGCTATGCCCGCTGTTTCCGGATCGTTACCATTTGTTTCCCCATTGTTCTTTCTTCCCTTGACAGGCGTGCTATCATACTGGTATAACCACTCCGGGCAACGCCCGATCCTGAAAGGAGTCATCCCAATGCGTCCTCTTCGCACCCTTGCCGCCCTGCTGGCGGTACTGACCCTCAGCGCCTGCGGCACCCCCGCCGCCAGCGGCTCCGCCTCCTCCGCGCCCTCCGGCAGTACTTCCTCCGCCGGGAGCGCCTCCTCCCAGCCTGTGTCCCTGCCCGCCGACCCCGCGGAGGATTCCCTGGCCGTGGGCGACACCTATGAGCTCTACCGCCAGGTTACGGTCTCCAACGGCCGCGTCCTGACCCTGGTCATCCACGGCGAGCGGCAGGACGAGTCCTTCTACGGCCTCTCCTCCATCGACGTGATGGACGGCGAGACCCTGGTGCAGACCGTCTCCATCCACGGCGGCATTGAGGCGGGCAACGCCTACGAGGGCTGGGAGGATCCCCTGGCGGCCAGCGCCACCCGCACCTTCGACCTGACCTCCGGCCTGGATCTCCAGGACTACAACTTCGACGGCTTCCCGGATCTGGCCGTCACGGAGTTCCTGGGCACCGCCAACGAGCGCAGGCTCCTCTGGCTCTGGGACGATACCGCCGGGGAGTACACCTTCGCCCTGCCTCTGGTGGGCACGGAGATCCGCCTGGACGCCGATGCCCAGACCGTCGTTACCACCGCCAAGGACGGCCCTGCCGAGACCATCATCACCACCTATGCCCCCACCACCGGCGGCCAGCTCCAGGCAGTCCAGCAGACCCAGGAGACCTTCCGCTCCGAGACCGACGTTGAGTCCGTCACCTACGCCCTCATCGACGGGGAATGGGTGCCGGTGGAGAACGACGGCTGAGGCTCCCTCCGCCCGAAGCCCCCGGAACCCCATCACCGGCAGCCGCAGCGGGGCAAACGGCAGGAAATGCCAAAACAGACGGAGGACACTTCCATGAAGATCACGATCGATTTCGGACACCCCTGCTTTGACGCCGAAACCGTATGGCGTCTCACGCTGGATGACCTGAACGACTTCTACGCGGAGGCAGGCGAAGTCGACCGGCTGAATCTCTTCTTTGTGCTGGA
>CAKTSC010000040.1 GCA_934597465.1 uncultured Dysosmobacter sp. | reverse complement strand
AGCTGGTGGAGCACCGCCAGTATATCAAGGACAACGGCGTGGATCTGCCGGAAGTCCAGAACTGGAAATGGAACGGCGGCAAGGGCAATTACTGAGCCCCGTTTCCCCAAATCTCAGCCAAAAGGAGCGCTCCCCGGAAGGGGAGCGCTCCTTTTCCGCATTGACGGGGGCCGCCCTGTGCTATCCTGAGGAAAGGAAGCATTCTCCCCACGGATGGGGAGCGGAGGCCCGGCCTTTGCCGGGGGAAAGGCGGTTTTTCCCATGAACGGCCCACGATTGACGATCTCTCAGCTGGCAGACTTCCTCTTCCACCGGGATGGCGGCGGCGTGCTGCCGGCCCTCTGCCGGGAAGAGGAAGCGGAGTACGTGACGGCGGAGGGGGCCTTCCTCCGCTTCGCCCCCTGCGATCCCGAGACCCAGGTGCGCGTCCGCGCCCAGGCCCAGGGCTGGCTCTGGAGGGAGAGCTGGGATCCCGCCGTGGGGCGGGAGGATCGCGGCGGCAGCGGCGAGTGCGCCGTCCCGGAGCAGTTTTACCTGGCGGAGGACGGAAATTTCGCCGGGGCGGTTGCCTATGAGGAGGACGGCGACGCCTTTCTCCTGCGCTCCGCCTGCCTGCGGGATTACCGGGAGGTTCCCCTGCCCTTCCGCGGCAGCGCCCGCTTCGACAGCCCCGACCGCGACCGCATGGATACCTGCCGTGAATTCCTGGTGGTGAAAGCGGAATGAAAGGAACCGTCCGGTTCCGGCGGGGGAGAAGCGCCGCTCTGGGCATGGGTTTTCCGGCGAAACGCATTCACCTAAGAGCGGCCCTCTCAAAGGGAATTGGTATGACGTGGAATTGCAACTTCCCTGTTCATTGGCGGCAGAGCATGCAATACACCGATACCCTCCAATGCACCTTCTAGGTACTGCAAATTGCCCCCCTCCGAAGCAAAATCAAAACCACCAGTAAACTGGTGGTTTTGATTTTGCTTCGATCCGTCCGAAAGCCGCCAAAGCGCTCTTTGATCCCTGAAGAGCAAAGGCAGCCGAGCCGCTTCCTTTACGGCAGTACTTTTCCCGCTTTAGCAACTCTATCTTCCGTCCCCTCTTGCTTTTAAGCAAATACTACCAAAAGTCCGCAGTGAAAATGTCATTTTCGCCAAGAATGTTACTGGGGTATTGACATTCACTTGTGCTATTTGCAGTATAGAATATAGATATTCACCAGTCCGTTTTTTGAATGATTCTATTCGTATCGGGAGGGACATCCATGCCAACACCTAAAGCTTTCATCTTTGATCTGGGGAATACCCTGATCCACACCCAGCGGGCAGAGCCGTTTCAGCAGAGATTGGAAGAGCTCGGTTCCAGCCGCGATCTTTCGGAAATTCAGGACGCTTTCGACTACACAGACCGCTACTTTATGAAAAACTACCCCGGAGAGCTGGGGCAGGATCCGGCCGTATTCTATGGAAAGTACCTTTCCCTGATGCTTGCATACCTGCATGTGCTAAACGGCACACAGGAGGAGCTGTACCGGCTCGTTTTTGAGAAATCTCCGCCCCGCTCCTCTTGGATCCCTTACGAGGAAACGATTCCATTCCTGCGGGAACTGCATGCCAGGGGAAGCAAGGTCGGACTGCTTACCAACTGGGATCTTGGCGCAAGGGCGCTGCTGCACCAGTTGGGGCTGGACGGCTTCTTCCAGAGCATCGTAGTATCTTCTGAGATCGGAGCGGAAAAACCCTCTCCGAAAGGTTTTCTGCTCTCCCTGGAGGAACTCGGGGTATCACCGGAAGAAGCGCTGTACGTAGGTGATAACTACTACGATGACGTGAAGGGTGCCAACGGAGTCGGGATGCGTGCCGCCCTTCTGAACCGGACGAAATGGCACAGCGGCCGCATGGAGGGCAACTATCTTGACATTACGTCACTCTCTGAACTGCTGTCCCTCCCACTTTGACTTCCGGTTTCGTGCCGCGCCAATAGAAAGGGGATGCACCCATGAACGAAATCCTGCAAAAAATCCGAGAGAACTATGAGCTTCTGACTGCGTCCCAGCAGCGGGTCGCCGATGTTGTTCTGAATGACTACACCTGCCTGGCCCTTATGACCAGCTCTTCTCTGGCCCGTCTGGCCAATGTCAGCGAAGCCACCACTGTTCGCTTTGCCATGCGGCTGGGCTACGCAGGCTATGGAGAGCTGCGGCGCGCCGTTCAGGATGGACTGATGGAAAACCGAACCGTGATCAAACTGCAGGAATCCATAGGCTCCGCAGAGGAGGGATCTACCTGTTATGCCGTCGCGATGAAGCGGGACATTGAGAACATCAACCGTACCTTGCAGCATTTGGATGTTGATATGATGGAGTCGGCAGTAGAAAAGCTCTGTCGTGCCAAGAGAGTCTTCATTCTTGGTCGGATGCGTTCGGAGGCAATCGCCGTTTACCTGGACGCCGTTTTGAAAATGCTCCTGGATCAGCCCATTCTGCTGGACGCAAATACCACACTGGGATCCGTCAGCGACATTGGCGAGGATGACTGTCTTTTTGCGATCTCATTTAAGCGCTACTCCAAGGAAACCGTTCAGATCCAAAAATATTTCAAAAGAAAGGGGGCCTTCTGCATCGCACTGACAGACTCCAACGCTTCCCCATTGGCCGGAACATCCGATTTTCTTTTCCAGGCGGAAGTTCGTTCGGTCTCTTTCGTGGACTCCTACGCAGCGGCGGTTTCTGTCGTCAACAGCATCTGGACACGGATCACTCAAAGGAATCCCGGAAAATCTCAAAGGAAACTGGAGGTATTGGAAGAGCTTTACAAAGAAGTGGACGTATTCTACTAACCATGTGCACGAGGGAAAGAGTTTATTGATGATGGAATTCGGTATTTCAACATTACCCTTTTACGGAGCCCGCACCCTGGACGACATGATCCTTGGCTGCCAGCAAGCTGGCTTCCGGAATATTGAGATCATGTGCGAGGGCATCCTCTCGGATGTGGCGGGGATCTCCGCTTCCCAGCGCAAGGCGCTGGTGGAGCGTGCTCGCGGTGAAGGGCTGCAGTACTTTGTTCACGCTCCCATTGCGGACATAAACCTAATGAGCCTGAATGCCGGGATCCGCCGGGAAGCACAGCGGCAGTTAATCGCGGCCATTCAGTTCACGCAGGATATTCAAGCCCGGCGAATGGTATTTCACATTGGCGGCAAACCCTATATGGGGCTCTACGACTTCGAGGAGGGATACCGCTGCTGTATCGACGCCCTGGAACCCGTGGTCTCTGCGGCGGAAGAGGCCGGGATCATACTCCTGCTGGAGAATGACCCCAACAAAGTAGGGCTGGGTGCCATCACAGTGGAAAGCTGCCGACGCATCCTGGATCCCTATCAGGGGCGGCTGGGATTCCTTCTGGACGTGGGACACGCCTTCATGCTGGGAGACTCCGCCATCGAGGAGTTCTGTCGCACGTTTGCTCCCATTCTGAAGGGGACCCATTTCAGTGACAACCATCGCGCAAGAGATGAACACCTGGGCCTTGGCTGCGGTGAGATGGATGTCGGCCGAACCGTTGAGGCGCTGAAGCAAATTCATTATTCCGGAGAGATCATTCTGGAAGTAAAGCAGGCATCCGACGTGGCGAGCTCCGTTGCCTGCCTGCGGGCATTGATCTAAGTGGCATCCCCCCCCGCAACCCCGCAAGAATTGAGAAATGGAAAAGAGAATAAAGGAGGAAAACCATGACCATCTACATGATCACATTCATTGTCTACCTGGTTGCTATGATGGCAATCGGCTTTCTGTTCAAAGGACAGGCATCCAAGAGCACCAGTTCTTTCTTTGTTGCCAACCGCGGCCTTGGCTTTATCGTCATGGTCGGCACACTGGTCGGCACCGCGCTGGGCGGCGGCGTGACGCTGGGCACAGTCGGCATGGCGTATAACGGCGGCTTCTACTGCTGGACACTGGCTCTGGCCGGTGCCCTCGGCTACCTCGCGCTGGCCTTTCTCGCCGGAAAGCTTTACAAGACTCAGGCGATCACCACACCGGATATCCTGGCCGCCCGTTTCGGCAAGGCCGGAAGATTCCTTTCCAGCATCTTTAATCTGCTCTTCAACGTTGTCGTTGTGGCAGGCCAGATCATTGCCATGGGCACCGTGATCCAGTTCGTGCTCGGCGTGAACTTTGTTACCGGCATGATCATCACCACCATCGTGTTCGTCGTTTATACCATGTTCGGCGGTATGTATGCTGTGGCTTATACCGACGTTGTGCAGAGCGTTTTCATCATTGGCGGTCTTCTTTACATTCTGATCTTCGTCCTGACGCAGGTCGGCGGCTTCGGCAACGCGGTCTCTATCCTGAAGGCTACCACCGATGCCTCCTACTTCAGCTTTACCGCTCCCGGCGCCGACTTCCTGAGTTCCTACTTTCTCTACACCATCTTCGGCATTGTCACCATGCAGATTGCCCATCAGCGGATCTTTGCCGCTTCCAGTGAAGCCACGGCGAAGAAATCCACCTTTACGCTCTTCTTTATCATCGTTATCACCTACATCATCCCTCCCATTATCGGCATGGTCGGCCGCGTTCTGATGCCCGGCCTGGACAATCCTCAGAACACCATTCCCCTTCTGGTGCGCGACATGATGCCGCCGGTGGCTGGTGCCTTCGTCTTCCTGGCCCTGATGTCTGTCATGATGTCCACTGCCGACTCCACCCTGCTCTCCCTGGCCTCCAATATCGTGCAGGATTTCTATGTACCCCTGTCCGGTAAGAGCGAGGACGAGATCGGAGAGAAGAAAATCGTTCTGATCAGCCGGATCGTTATGATCGTGATGGCCGCCATCGGCCTGCTCGTCGCCGTGAACAACACCCTTCTCATGCCCCTGCAGGTCTTCCGCCTGACTGTTCTGGCTTCCGCCATGACGGTACCTCTTCTGGCCGCCCTCTTCTGGAAACGTGCCACGAAACTGGCGGGTATCCTCAGCATGGCACTGGGGGGATTTGGCTGCATGATCTGGGAGGCTCTCGGTAGCCCCGCTGGCATTGCCTCCATTTATGTTGGACTGGCCCTGAGCCTCATTGCCATGGTAGCCGTCAGCTACGCGCAGAAGCCCGAGATGGCCATGATTCCCTCCTGGATGAATGAGAAGTAACCGTTTCCGCACAACGAAAGAGGATATAATAATGAAACGAAAAGTACTTCCTATCCTTACATGTCTGCTGGCGGCATGTCTTCTGAGCGCCTGTGGCGACACACCCACTATCACGGAGCTTTCCGGTTCGGACGCAATCTTTACCATTGATACCTGCGAGGTCACCGGTTCCCTTTCCGGCTGCGTTCTTTCCATGTATGTCAGCTATACCGTCACCAATACCAGTGAGAATCCGGTTTCCGAAATCACACTGCTGACGCCGCATCTGGATGAAAGCGCCATGAGAGACTTGGAGCTGCAGCTGGAGGGGGAAAGCTACCCCCTCCAGTTAAAGGAAAAGGACGTCATTGCCCTGCCATCGGAACTCTCACCGGACGAGCAGCTCAGCATCAGCTTTACTTACCATCTGGATGACCTCCCTCTGCCGGAGGATTCCAGGGTGACCTGGCGGATCACGCTTCCAACACTGGAGAAAAGCGCTGTCTCCACTGGCGTCGGAACCGTTGACATCCGCCTGGAATTCGACACACCTCTTCAGATGGTCTCTTCTGTCCCCAAGGGTCTGGTTCAGCAAAATGATCTTCTGGTCACCGGGGAACTGGTCGCCACAGTAAATGTACTGGTCGTCGATCTTCAGTAATGCATCGGGAGGCCCGCAATGAGACTAATAAAAACGCTGGAAACAGATCTTGTGATCCTAAAGCCTGCCGCACTGGGACACGGTCTTACGCTCCACGGGATCCCAGTGCGATCTGAAAATGTCATGAAATTCGATGCCCGTGTGGATCTCTATCACAAAGGAAGCATCGTATTCCTGGCGGAGCATATCCTTGGCCCTGTCAAACTTCTGGGGATTGAGGACGCTGAGATTTTCGGGAAAAAGCTCCCTTGGGACTTTGCGCGTCCCGTTCACCGCTATGCATACAGCCTTGGAATGGATACCGGACATATTTTTGGCCCTCCGGACGGACGGCACTGCTTTGAGATTACCCACTGCAGAGACTGCCTGGAACCCTGGAACAGCCAGCGCTTCTGCACCGTGCGGGAGCTTATCTCCTATGAGCTGGAGGGTTATGGAAAGATCTCGATCCACCCGGCAGATCCCGGCGACGGAATGCATTTCACGCTCCGCTCCGGAAGGCATCAGGCGAAGGCTACTGTTTATGTTGCCCGCCGTGAAACGGAGGAATCTGTTCGAGACCGGATCCTGACCTCTCGTACTCCCGCCGTCTGCGGGTTTACCGCGGAGGAGCCGCTTTGGCATGGTATCGGCGACTTCGTCTCAGACCTCTGCGGAATCGGCAGCCTTACGGACGCCGTCGTGGAGGCAGATGTGATCGCCGATTACCACGCCATCACCGTGGGAGCCGTGAAGTATATGGAACAAAAGGGGGCGCTCGTCTATGTGTAAGTACCGAGACCTGAACCTCTGGCTTCCGCAAAAGTTCACCTCCGCCGCATGGGAACAGGAACTTCAGGCTGCCGCCGGTCACGGGATTCGCCTCAGGCTGCTTCCACTGGAAAGCTGCCGGGAAACCCTTCCGCATTTGGAGCGCACGAACGGGCAGATCCATCTTATTGGGGCCCCCACAGATATGAAGGTCCAATGCGTTGCCAAGGGCACGCAGAGTTTCCTTCTGAAAGGTATCCCGGCGGAAACCGCAAGCCGGATCTATGACGCGCTCTGGCCGAGGCATTCTCTCTACCATGTTGAAAAGGGCGCTCTACCGCAGCTTCGTGAGACCTTCCTTCCAGGCATGACCACCTATCGATGTACCCCCGTCAGGGATGGTATTCGGGTGCAGTTTTTCACGATCCCCGGGGATACATCCTCCGTGCTCTGCCAAAGACTACGGGACGCCATACAAAGCACCGGACTTCCCACGCCGGAAATCCTTTCGGAGAACGAAGCTCCTCCGTTGCGCTATCCGCTTAGCCCTGAACTGCTGGAGACATTGATGCAAGTCTATCTGGCACGTTCCGGAAGAGGCCCCAACTTTGAGTGGGAGCAGACCGGGGAATACCTCCGGCTGTTTTCCGGATACGCCGCTTCCAATGTTTTTGCCGTGGGGCCGGGATACCCAGCGGATGCCTTAAGGCCTGTATACTCTGAAAATTTTCCTCCCGCAAAGCTATCATTCACCAGCGAATATCGGCACTTTCTGAAGCAGTTCGTCCAAGAGCTCTCCGCCCATTGTGCGTGGACATAGCATCACCGAAAATCCGTAAGCGTCACTCTCCCCCGACCGCACACAGTTTGCCGGGTTCGCATTCGCGTGAGATCTCCCAGTCTTCCCTTTCTCTCCTTTTTTAAGCCACATCTGCCGTGGTCTTCAAGCGCGGCAGGATCTCTCCTCGAAATTTTTGAACCACGCAGGAGATAGCGCCTGATACTGTGTGCTGTCTGATGACGCATCCCCTTTCTGCGACAGGCTTTCCTACCGCAGAAAGGGGTTGCTTTTCACCCATACGCTGGGCAGTCCGCCGGAGTATCAGGATAAACATCCGCGTCGGTAAGCGATCCGAAGGGTGACCAGATAGAGGAAACGCGCCCCCGCGATGGTTCGCGGGGGCGCGTTTTTAGGAATTGGGGGTCTGGGAGGTGCCGGGGGCTTGCGGGGTGTCGGGCTGGGAGGTGGGGCCCACCAGGGGGACGGTGAACTCGGCTTTGAAGAGGTCGCCGTCCACGAAGAGGCGGAACTTTCCGCCCTGGAGCTCCACCAGGCTCCCGGCAATGTTGAGCCCCAGGCCGCTGCCCTCACTGCTGCGGGCGCTGTCCCCCCGGACAAAGCGTTCCATCAGCTCCTCCGCCGGGATGTTCAGGGGATCCCGGGAGACGTTCTTGAAGGAAAAGCAGGCGAAGTCCCCCTCCCGGCGGGCGTTGATATAGAGCCGGGTACCGGTCTGGGCGTACTTGCAGGCGTTGGAGAGGAGGTTATCCAGCACCCGCCACATGAGGCTGCCGTCGGCGTGGCAGGTGAGCTCCTCCTCCGGCACCGTCACCACCGGGGTGAGGCCGGCCTCCTGCAGGCGCTCGCTGTACTCCCCCACCGCCTGCTCGATGAGCTCCCGGACGTTCCGCTGGGAGGGACGGCAGGGCAGGTTGCCGGTGGACGCCTTGGAGAGCTCCACCAGATCCTCCGTGAGCTTTTTCAGCTTCCGGGCCTGGCGATCCAGCACCAGGAGGTAGGCGTGCTCCTGGGCGGGGGTGTGCTCCTTCTGCAGGAGATCCACGTAGTTGATGATGGAGGTGAGGGGCGTCTTGATGTCGTGGGAGACGTTGGTGATGAGCTCGGTCTTCAGGCGCTCGCTCTTCAGCTGATCCTCCACGGCGATGCGCATGCCCCGGCCGATGGCGTTGAGATCCTCCCCGTGGCGGCGGAGATCCCAGAACATCCGGCGGGTGTCCACCTTATAGCTGAGGTCTCCGGCGGCCAGGGCCTGGCCGCCCTTGCGGAGCTTCTGGAGCTGATAGGCAAAGGCCGAGGCGGCGAAGATCAGGAGCGCCGCCAGGAGGGCGTAGGCTCCTCCGGCGTGGTTCCCCAGCAGGATGGCCACAAAGAAGGCCAGGGCCGTGCTGCCCAGCAGCGTCCGCCAGACCATGGGGACGGCCCGGACGGCGGAGACGGCGCCCCGGAAGATGGCCCGGATCCCCCGCCAGAGGAGGCGCAGGAGCTGGTAGGTGAGGGTATTCCGCCACCACTTTCCCAGCTTGCCCCGGGTGCAGAGGGTCATCCATCCGCCCTGGATCAGGGCCGCGCACAGGGCCAGGCCCGCCGCCCAGAGGCCCAGGGCCAGGGGATCGCAGAAGAGGAGGTCGGAGTCCTGCAGCATGGCGACAAGGCCCGCCGCGACGCAGCCCACACCCGTGAGGTTCAGGGCAAGGTAGAGATCCAGGGGGAGCTTTTCCTGCCAGCCCGGGATGACCTCCTCCCTGCCGGGACGCCGTCCCGCGGCCCGGGCCAGGTAGATGTAGACCACCAGCGTCCCCAGAAGGCAGAGGGCGGTCAGATATGGGGCCGCGGCGCAGCCCGCCGTCACCCGGTCATAGTAGCGCTGGGCCCAGTAAAAGCTGTCCGTTGCCCCGGCTTGGGGGTGGTAGTAGAGCCGGAGCGTCCAGCCGCTGTACCAGAAATCTCCGATGCAGCTGTCCTCCTGGTCGTGGTCGTCGTAGAGGGGGGCATCGGTACCGGCGCCGGTAGGATAGAGGGCCAGGCGGAGGTTCGTGGGATAGGCCGCCTGGTAGTCCCGGAGGAAATCCGCGGCGTCGGCGTCCAGGCCCCACGCCAGATCCGCGGCCTGGACGTAGGCCGCCGCCCGGCAGACCGTGCTCTCCGGGAAGGAGGGCTCCGTCTGGCCGTACCAGCCGTCGGTATAGGCGACGGCGGTCATGGTGCCGTACCACACGGCGGCGGGCAGCAGGAGCATCCCCAGCAGGAAGACCGCCGCCTTCCCCCAGAAGCTTTTCCACATTTCCCGCTTCATTTCCCGCCGTCCTCCATCTTATAGCCCAGACCCCAGACCACCTTCAGGTAGCGGGGGTCGGAGGGGTTGATCTCGATCTTCTGCCGCAGGTGCCGGATGTGCACCGC
>CAKTSC010000039.1 GCA_934597465.1 uncultured Dysosmobacter sp. | reverse complement strand
CACCCCACGCAAGCTAGATTAGTTTACCACAGACTTTTGGGAATTGCAAGCTCTTTTTTCTCATTTCCGCCGCTTTTCCGGAAAAAGCTTCCCTTCCCAGGGCGCTTTCCCCCCGCAAAGGGTGCCAAGAGCGCCCCTTCTCAGAGCTCCACCGTCTCCCCCGCGTGGAGGAAGCAGAGGATCCGCCGCCCCACGGGCCGCTCCAGCACCCGGGAGAGAGCGCCGCTGTAAGCCTCCAGCTGGGGCCGGTAGCGCTCCGCCCGGGCCCGCAAAGCCTCCCCCTCCACACGGTCAGTCTTGAAGTCCAGCACCGTCAGGGGCCCTTCCCTGCCGCCGAAGCAGCAGTCCACGATGCCCTGCAGCAGCACCCGGTCTTCCTCCGCCGCGTCCTGCGCCAGGTTCCGGGCCGGCAGCAGCACCGTGAAGCGGTACTCCCGCAGCAGCGTCTCCGCCGCCCGCAGCTCCTCCGCCAGGGGCGAGCGCAGGAAGCGCTCCAGCTCCCAGACCGGGATGGCCGCCGCCTGGGCGGGGGGCAGTAAATGTCGCTCCTCCATCCGGGCGATCTGCCCGGCCACATCGAAATCCCGGAAGTCCAGGTACTGCAGCGCCAGATGCACCGCCGTCCCCGCCTCCGCCGCCGTCAAGTCCCCGCCGCCCCGGCGGAACCGGGGCTGGGTCAGGGGCCGGAGGGAGGGCGTCCGGGCGGCGTTCTCCGCGATCTCCCGGTCTGCCTCCCGGCCCTTCATCTGGGTGGCGGTCAGCTTGGCGGGCAGCAGCGTCTCCGCCTGGTAGGGGTATTGGAACTCCAGCAGCGCCGGGTCGAAATCCGGGGCCGCCTCCGGCGTCTCCGGGGCCTCCCGCCAGTCGCCCGCGGGCTCCGCTGCCGTCAGCTCCTCCCCGCTGTGGACGAAGACCTCCCAGGGGAACTCCGACCCCGTCTCCAGGGGCACGTCCTCCGCCCCGGCCAGCTGCCGGAGGGGGGCGCTCTCCGCCCGGCAGAGGAGCGGCAGCAGGATCCAGTCTCCAAAGCACTTCCCGTTCTCCACCGTCTCCGGCAGGGCCGGGCAGGCGGCCACCGCCGCCAGGCGCTGGAGCTGCCGCTCCGCGTGGGCCCGGGCGTCCACCAGGATCAGCTTCTCCTTGGGCCGGGTCATGGCCACGTAGAGCACCCGCTGCTCCTCCTCCTTGTTCTCCCGCTCCAGCAGCTCCCGCACGGCGTCCTTGGCCAGGGTGGGATAGCGGATGCGCCGGGCCAGATCCACCCGCTCGGGCCCCAGGCCCAGCTTCGGGTGTACCAGCACGGAGGAGCGGTAGTCCATCTGGGAGAAGGCCCGGCTGAGATCCGCCAGGATCACGATGGGGAACTCCAGCCCCTTGGACTTATGGATGCTCAGGATGCGGACGCCGCCCCGCTCCTCCCCCACGCTGACCTTGGGGGCCCGGCCGGACTCCAGCAGCCGCCGCATCTGCCCCACGAAGGCGTAGACGCTGGCGCAGCCCCCCTTCTCCCAGCGCTGGGCCTGCTCCGTCAGGGCGATGAGGTTCTCCCGCCGCTGCTCGCCGCCCTCCATGGCGCCGAAGATCCCCAGCACATTGAGCCGGTGGTAGAGATGCCAGAGGAGCTGCCCCACCCCCAGATCCCGGCTCCGGAGCCGCAGCTCCTCCAGCTCCGCCAGGAAGTGCTGGCAGTCCTCCCCGCCGTCCGCCCGGAGCGCGTCCAGGAAGTCCCCCTCCCGGGCTCTGCTCCGGATCACCGCCAGGCGGGAGGGGGAGAACCCGAAGAGGGGCGAGCGCAGCACGGCGATAAGGGGCACGTCCTGCCGTGGATTGTCGATGAGCTCCAGCAGCGAGAGCACGGTGGCGATCTCCATGGTGGAGAAGAAGTCCGCGCTCTCGGCGAAGGCTGAAGGGATCCCCTGCCGGGCCAGGGCCGCGGCGAAGTCCGCCCCCCGCCCGCCGGGGGAGCGCAGCAGGATCACGATGTCCTCCGGGCGGCAGGGCCGCAGGCTCCCGTCCCCCTCCGTCACCGGAAAGCGGCCTGCCAGCAGCGCCCGGATCCGCCGGGCCACGAAGTCCGCCTCGGCGTCCCGCCGGGGGGCGGCCTCCTCCCCGCCGCAGCAGAGCAGGTGGTACTCCACGGCGCAGTCCGCCCGGTCTGGATACCCGGCCCCCAGGTGCAGGGCCTCCCCCTCGCCGTACTCCATGCCCCCCATCTCCCGGGAGAGGATGTTGGCAAAGACAAAGTTCGCCGCGCTGAGGACTTCCCGCCGGGAGCGGAAGTTCCGGGAGAGCAGGATCTTCCGGGCCTCCCCCTCCTCCGCCTCCCCGGCAGGACGGTAGGTCTCATACTTCTGCAGAAAGATCCCCGGATCCGCCAGGCGGAAGCGGTAGATACTCTGCTTCACGTCCCCCACGGTAAAGAGGTTCCGCCCCTCCCGGGAGACTGCCCGGAAGATGCGATCCTGCACCTCGTTGGTGTCCTGATACTCGTCCACCAGGATCTCCCGGTAGCGGGAGGCCACCTGCCGGGCAAGCTCCGTGGGCTCCCCCTCCCCGTCCAGCAGGATCCCCAAGGCCAAATGCTCCTGGTCAGAGAAGTCCGCCGCGTTGCGCCGGAGCTTCTCCTGCCGGTAATCCTCGGAGAAGCGCTCCACCAGATCCAGCAGCGCCACCATGGCCGGGGCCACGGCGGAGAGATCCTCCATGGCCTCCCGGGTCGTCACGGCAAAGCGGGGCCGCAGCCCCTCCATCTCTTTCTTGCAGGCATCCCAGAGCCGTTTGGCCCGCTCCTTCTCCGCTCCGCCATTGCGCACTGCCCCCAACTTGGGAAAGCGCAGCGCCGCCAGGGCCGCGCCCGCCCCCTCCCAGCTTCCGCAGGCGGCGGCAAGCTCCCGGAGCTGCCCCGCCGCCGCGTAAAAGCGATCCTGGTAGCCCCGCACCAGCGCGTCGTTGCCCGCCATGGCGTCGGCGCAGTTCCCCAGGAGCTTCCCCCAGAAGGCCGCCCGCCGCCCCAGGCTCCCCCGCAGGATGGCCGCGTAGGGCGTGGCGTCAAAGTCCCCCTCCGGGCGGTAGGCCCCCCACTGCTCCCGGCTCTCCCGCAGCCAGCGGAGGGGCCAGGCGTGGCTTTGCAGCTTCCCGTAGAGCTCCAGCACCAGATGCGAAAGCTTCCGGTCGTCCCGTCCGAACCCCAGCGTCCCCGCCAGCAGTTCCCCGGCCTCGTCGATCCCGGCGTAGAAGCCGTCCAGCGTCCGCTCCAGCACCCGCTGGCGCAGCAGCGCCGCCTCGTCCTCGTCCAGCACCCGGAAGTCCGGCGAAAGGCTCCGCCGATCCTCCTCCCGGGCCAGCAGATGGCTGTTCTCCCGCAGCAGTCCCGCGCAGAAGGCGTCCACCGTTTTGATATCCGCCTGATAGACCCGCAATAGCTGCCGCCGGAGGTGCCCGTCCTCCGGCTCCTCCGCGATGCGGCGGTTCAGCTCCGCCGCAATCTTGCCCCGGAGCTCCGCCGCTGCGGCCTTGGTATAGGTGATGATGAGGAAGTCGTCCACATTGGCGTGCTCCTCCCGGAGGTAGCGGAAGAGCCGCTCCACCAGCACCTTGGTCTTGCCGGATCCGGCGGCGGCGCTGACAAGCAGGCTCCCGCCCCGATCCTCCACCACCGCCCGCTGGGCGGCGGTCAGTGTCAGTTCAGCCATGTTCCTCTCCTTCCTCCTCCCGCAGCTCCCGCCAGAAGTCCTCCGGCTTCACCGCCCGGAGATAGTTCCGGTGATCCCGGCCCCGGCCGTCCTCAAACTGGCAGGCCATGGCCCAGGGGCAGTAGCGGCAGGCGCTGTCCTCCGGCCCCCGGCAGACGGGATCCGCGTCGATGTTTCCCTGCCGGATCTCCCGGGCGATCCGCCCCAGGAGCCGGTCAACGTAGCGGGCCAGCTGGCCCAGCTGCTGGGCCGATGCCACAGCGCCGCTGAGATTCCCCGTCCGGTCTACCCGCAGGGGGAGGTAAACGGGCTTTTCCAGGGCCTCGTGCTCCATGGCCCGCAGCACCTCCGGCTCCCGCAGCAAGAGTCCCGTCCGCCGCAGGGCCTTGGCCCGGAGGGCGGCCAGTTCCTCCGGCCCCACGCTCCGCTCGGCGGCAAGGATCTCGTCCCGCGCCGGGAAATACAGCACCCCTGCGGGCTCAATGGGCTTGCCGAAGAAGCCCTCCCCCTCCCTCTGCAGCGTAAAGAGGTAGAGCAGCATCTGGATATCCAGCCCCATGCGGACTTCCGCCAGGTCGAAGCTTTTGCGCCCGGTCTTGTAGTCCACCACCCGGAGGTAGAGCTTACCGTCCTTCTCCCAGCCGTCCACCCGGTCGACCTTGCCGCTGATCCGCAGTTCGCTGTCTGCCTCCCGGATGGAAACGGCCGGCAGCGTCCCTCCGTCGCCGAAGGAGAGCTCGAAGGCCACCGGCACGAAGTCCGAGCAGCGGAGCTCCTCCGCCGTCTCCCGCACCACGGCGAAGGCCGCGTGGCGCAGCCGGTCAAAGAGGTAGCGGAAGCGGGGGGAGCGGTCGCGGAAGTTCTGGAACTCCGCGTCGGCGTACTGGGCGATGAAGCGCTCCGTCAGCGCCCGCAGCTCCCCGTCCCCCACCTGGGAGAAACCGCCCCTCCCCTTCACCTCCCGGGTAACGTTCTCCAGCACGAAGTGTAGGAAGGTGCCGATCTGGGGGGCGTCGAACTCCGCCTTCTCCCGGCTCCTCGCCCGCAGGCCGTACTCCATGAAGTAGGCGAAGTGGCAGCTGTTCATCCGCTCGATGCGGGAGGCGGAGAAGAAGTAGCGGTCGCCGTACAGCGCCCGCACCGCCGGGGGATCCAGCCGTCCCCGCTCCAGGCAGGCGGCGGCCTCCATGGCGGCCATGGCCTCCGGCCGCCTTTGCCGGAAGTAGTCCCGCAGGGCCGCGTTCTCGCTGCGCCCGGCGCTCTCCAGGGCCGGGATCTCCGCCGTCAGCCGGTAAGGCCGCCGGGGATCCGAGCGCCGCAGCACCGCGCCGGGAAAGAGCTTGCGCAGCCGATCCACCACGAAGGCCGACCGCAGGGCCGTCCCAGCGCCGTCGGAGACGGGATAGCTGAGGAAAAGCCCCTCCGTTGGCTGGCAGAGGGCGGCGTAGAGGTTCTGGAGCTCCAGGCTCATCCGCTCCATGCCCCGGGGGGCAAGCCGCAGCCCAACAGAAGCCAGCTCATCCCGGTCGCTCTCGTTAAGGATGCCCCCCGCCGCGGCGGGGGCCGGGAGCACGTGGTCGTTGGCCCCCAGCAGGAAGAAATACCGGCAGGTGTGTCGGTCGTTGCGGCTGATGTCCCCCACCGTCACCTGATCCAGCGCCGCCGGGATGCTGCCCACGCTGTACTGGGTCAGCACCTGGCGCAAAAGCCGCTGGAACTCGTCCGTCGTGATGGGCTCCTCGCCCAAAAGCTCCACGAACTGATCCAGCGCCCCGCAGAGGATCTCCCAGAGCTGGGCGCACTCCTCCGCCCGCTGCAGAAGTCCCGCCCCGGCCAGCCGCGTCCGCTGCTCCTCCAGGGACTGCTGCAGCCGCACCCGCTCCAGAAAGCTGTAAAGGATTTCTACCTTCCCCTTGGCCGTCTCCTCCGCTTTCATGCCATCCCGCAGCAGAAGGAAGGGCTCGCGCACCCGTCGGCGCAGGGCGTTGATCTCCTGGAGCTCCGCCCGGTCGGCGTCCCGCCAGGGGCGGCCGTAGCCCGCCGGATGGGCCACCCAGTCCGTGTCCCGGAGCCACATGGCCCCGTGGATGTCCCAGGTCAGGGCGTAGTTTTCCAGCCGGTCGCACTCCTCCGCCGTGAGCCCGGCCAGGCCGGTCTTCAGGCAGCGGAAGAGCTCCTCCGCCTCAAAGCCGGAGCCCAGGGTCTCCAGCGCCCCCGTCACCAGGGTCAGGGCCGGGGTCTCCAGGATGTCGCTGCGGCGGCTGAGGTAGACCGGGATGCCGTAGCGCTCAAAGACGCCCGAGAGCAGGAACTCGTAGTCCCCCATGTTCCGGGCGCCCACGCCGATGTCCCGGTAGCGGCATTTTCCCTCCGCCACGAGGCGGCGGAGGGCGGCGGCGCACTCCTCCGCCTCGGCATAGGGATCCGGGGCCTCCAGCAGCTGGATGCTCTCGCTCTCCCCCTCCCAGGGCTCCGCCGTCCCCAGAAAGCCCTGCTCCAGCCGCCGGAGGGGGCCGTCCTCCCCGGCGGGTTTCATATAGAGGATCTCCGCCTCCCGGTTCTCCTCCCGGGCCAGCCGCAGCAGCATCTCCCGGGTGCGGTAGGAGGCGTCGAAGAGCTCGCTGCGTCCGCCCCGCTCCTCCCCCAGCAGGGAAACGGTGACGCTCCGCCCCTGCCGCAGCAGGACGGAGAGCACATTCTGCTCCTGCGCGGTGAAGTAGTTGAAGCCGTCCAGGAAGATGTCCGCCCCCTCGGCCACCCGGGACTCCTCCAGGTGGTCGCAGAGCTTGCTCATGCGGTCACGGGCATCCAGGCCCGGCCGCTGCAGCCGGGCCTGATAGGCCCCGTAGAGAAGGCTCAGGTCCCGCAGCTTCTCCCCGGTGGCCCCGGTGAGCTCCTCTCCCCGGCGGCTCAAGTCCTCCGGCGTCACGGCGAAGCTCTGGAACTCGTCGAAAAGATCCAGCATGCTGGTAAGGAAGGCCGCCTTCCGGGAGGGGCGGCGGTAAAGCTTCAGCGCCGGGGCCACCTCTCCCAGGGCCTTCTGCAGCGTCAGGAGCTTTCCGCCCTGATCCAGCGACACGTCCGCCGCCCCGCCGGTCACAGCCAGCACCCGGGCGGCCAGCCGCCGGAAGCTCAGCACCTCCGCGTGGCGGCTGGCGCTGTCGCCGCAGGCCCGGCAGAGATCCACCTCGGCGGCGTAGGAGGCGTGCTCCGGCACCAGCAGGATCTGCCGGGAGGAATCCCCCAGCGCCGCGATGCGCCGCAGCATCCACTCCGATTTTCCGCTTTTGGCCCGGCCCATCAGGATCGTCAGCACAGTGAACCCTCCCCTTCCATGGTTTTGCTTCATTCTACCATAGAATCTGTCCCATAAACAGCCCTCATTGCCTTTTTTTCCGCCCTGTGCTAGAATGGGGAAAAATCCGACGGTTTTCCCGTCCCAAGGAGGCCCGCCATGCACATCCCATCCTCCCCCACCGCCGCCCTGACCCTGGAGCGCTTCGCCCCGGCCCTGGAGGCCGCCCTGCTCCCCTCCCCGGATTACGATGTCTCCCGCTGGCTCTACGTCCCCAACCGCTACTCCGAGTACCGGTACATCCTGGGCACCCGGGGGAAACGGCCCCTCATCTGCATGGGCATCAACCCCTCCACCGCCGCGCCGGACGCCCTGGATCCCACACTGCAGTCCGTCCAGCGCATCGCCGCCTCCAACGGCTACGACAGCTTCCTGATGTTCAATGTCTACGCCCAGCGGGCCACCCGGCCGGACGATATGGAGAAGTCCCTGAACCCGGAGCTCCACGCGGAGAACCGCAAGGCCTTCCGCTACCTCCTCTCCCTCTCGCCGGAGCCCGCCGTCTGGTGCGCCTGGGGCAATGTCATCGAGAAGCGGGACTACCTTGCCCGCTGCGTGGGGGACTTCCTGGCGGACGGCCAGGCCGTGGACGCCCGCTGGTTCAGCGCCGGGCCGCTCCTCAAGTCCGGCCATCCCCACCACCCCCTCTACCTGAAGGCCGCCACCCCCCTTCAGCCCTTCGACGTGGCGGAGTACCTCCGCTCCCCCCGCTTCCAGCCGCTCCCTTGACAACTCCACCCCTCCGGCACAGCCGGAGGGGTGGTTGCGCTCTATCGGGCCGATTACCAGCCAGCCTATAGGCGCATCGAACGCCCTTCGCTTGCACGAGATGCCCTGCTACGATCCGAATAACGGCAGGGCATCTCCGATCCATGCCTTACGAAACCTGATAGGTACCCTTGCAAATTTTTCCCGTGATCCCTCGCTTCGCTGGGATAGTTTCTCTCGGCGTCATGAAAGCCTCTTGGAACCAGCAGCAGAGCCGGCGGTTCCAAAAGCAAAAAGACCGCCCGGCGAACGCAAAGCTTTCGCCGGGTGGTCTTTCCTTGCAGGGATCCCATCGCGCGGAAGGCTTCCAAGGGGAGGCTGTCCCGCTCAGGGGGCAGTTCCCCGATGGCGGAGCGGCCTCAGCCCGGTTTTCCCTCTTCCGGTGTTCGGAAACCGTTGATTTTCAGATTCTGTAAAGTTATTTTCCTTTTCATGAGAAGAAGGCCCGCAGCTTCTCCCAAAGCTCCAGGGTCTTGAACTTCAGCTGGTAGCCGTCGCTCTCGGTGATGAGGGCCACCTCGTCCTCCGTGAGCCCCGCCGCCATAGCGGTCTCCGCCAGGTCAGAGGTGGTCTCCGCGCAGAGGGGTGGAAAGACCACGCACCACCAGTTGTGCCCCGCCCCCTGGCCGATGACCACCCGCAGCGCCAGATACTCCCCGGCGGGCAGGGTGAAGCTCTCATACTCCCGGGTGGGGAACCGCGTGGGCCGGAGCTCCGCGGTGACGCGCTGGGTCTCCCCCTCGGCGGCGATGCGCTTCCGGGCAGCCTCCTCCAGCTCCGGCAGGGCCTCCGTGAGCCGCTGCTCTGCACTCTCCCGGTCGGGGCAGCCCGCCAGGATCTCTGATGCCTTCTCCACCACGCTGTCCCGGACTTTCAGCTTCAAAGCCTGGTCTTCCGCAGAGTCCGAGTTGGCCAATACATGGAGCCGCAGGACTTTTTCCGAGAGTTCCTGCTGCGTCCGATCCGCCCAGGTGCCCCAGAGGAGGCTCAGCGCCAGGCCGATCAGAAGGGCCAGTTCCAGTTTTGCCGCACGTTTCATGGTGATCCGTCCTTTTCCAAGGCTCCTGCCGGAGCCGTGATCTCTTCCGGAATTCTGGACGGATCTTACCGTTTTTATACCGTTTTTTCCCGATCCTGCCCCGATTTTTTCAGATTTTCCCCCCGCCGTTTCCCGTGGGAAGATCGGGAAAATTTCCTGGGAAAAGGGGAAAAATCCGCGAAATTACGACAATTTTCCAACGGGTTCCGCAAGAAAAGTCTCCCGCCAGCGCGCCCCTAAAATCGCCGCCGCCCGCCGGGCGGCATCCTCCTCCCGGAAAATTCCGAAGACCGTGGGCCCGGATCCGCTCATGGAGGCCCCCAGGGCCCCTGCCTCCAGCAGGGCCCGGCGAATGACGAAGACCTCGCAGAACTCCGGCGGCAGCAGCTCCTCAAAGACGTTGCCGAGCCTTGCCGCAACGCCCTCCAAGTCCCGGTTTTCCAGGGCTTCCAGCATCCCCGGGATGTCCGGCCGGTGCCGGACGGCCATGCTGTCCGCCCGGGCAAAGAGGGTGGGCGTTGGGATGGGGAAGGGCGGCTTGCAGAGGACGAGGAAGCAGTCCGGCAGGGCCGGAAGATCCGTCAGGAGCTCGCCCCGGCCCTCCGCCAGGGCCGTGCCGCCCCGAAGGCAGAAGGGCATGTCGCTGCCCACCTCCGCGCCGATGGTCTCCAGGGCGGCGTTCTCCATGTCCTGGGCGTAGGCATCCCGCAGGAGACGCAGGAGGGCCGCCACATCCGCGCTGCCGCCGCCGAGGCCCGCGTAGGCCGGGCTGCGCTTGGTGATGCGCACCGTAAGGGGCGGCATTGCCCGGCCCAGCCGGGCGAAAAAGGCCTCCGCCGCCCGCTGCTCCAGGGTCTTTCTCCCCTCCGGCGGGGTGAAGCCCGCCATGGAGAG
>CAKTSC010000038.1 GCA_934597465.1 uncultured Dysosmobacter sp. | reverse complement strand
GCGATCTCCACCAGCTTGGTGAAAGCGGCGGGATCGGAGATGGCCAGCTCGGAGAGCATCTTGCGGTTGATCTCGATGCCGGCGACCTTCAGGCCGTGCATGAAGGTGGAGTAGTTCATGCCGTTCATCTTGCAGGCGGCGCTGATGCGGGTGATCCACAGGCTGCGGAAGTCGCGCTTCTTCAGGCGGCGGCCGGTGTAAGCATAGCTCAGGGACTTCATGACGGCCTGGTTGGCCACGCGGAAATGCTTGGACTTGGAACCCCAGTAGCCCTTGGCCAGCTTCAGGGTCTTGTTTCTTCTCTTGCGCGTCATCATTGCGCCTTTGACTCTTGCCATATTGAAAAGCCTCCTATTCTAAAAACGGTTCAGTCTCTTACTTGTAGGGGATCATCTTGCGGATGGCGTCGACGTTGGTGGCGTCGGCATAGCCGCCGGTCCGCAGGCGACGGGTGCGCTTGGTGTCCTTCTTGGTGAGGATGTGGCTCTTGAAGGCCTTGGCGCGCTTGACCTTGCCGTTCTTGGTGAGGTTGAATCTCTTCTTGGCACCGCTATGGGTTTTCAGCTTCGGCATAATTGAAAATCTCCTTCCGTTGTTTTGCAACTGTCTTGAGTGGATGCTCGAAAATGGGAGACCGGACTCACTTTCCGGCCTTGGGGGAGAGGAAGATGGACATCATCCGGCCTTCCAGCTTGGCGGCCTTGTCCAGGTTCGCCACTTCGGCACACTGCTCCGCGAACCGATCCAGAAGCCCCTTGCCGATGTCGGTATGCGCCATCTCACGGCCGCGGAAGCGGACGCTGACCTTGACGCGGTTGCCGTCGGCGAGGAACTTCTGCGCGTTGCGCAGCTTGGTGTTGAAGTCGCCGATGTCGATCCCGGGGGACATGCGGATCTCCTTGATCTCCACCACGTGCTGATTCTTGCGGGCTTCCTTCTCCTTCTTGCTCTGCTCGAAGCGGAACTTGCCGTAGTTCATCAGCTTGCACACAGGCGGCGTCGCCTGGGGAGAGATCTTCACGAGATCCAGGCCCTGTTCATCCGCGATCTTCAGCGCGCTGACGGGTGCCATGATGCCCAGCTGCTCGCCGGTGGCGCCGATCAGGCGGATCTCCTTGTCGCGGATCTCCTCGTTCAGTTCATGCACTACTTTGCTAATGGCCGAAACACCTCCTTGAAAAATACAAAAACGCGGACGCCGGGCAGGCATCCGCGATCATCCCCGGGCAGGCGTGCTGCACGGGCGGAAAGCCACGAAACACGTGGCCTAAAAACGATCTTGACCTCTTCACATATCGCTGGAGGTGAGGCGGATGCACCGGCCTTCTTTGTTTTGCCCTGTTAGTATAGCAGGGCGGGGAGCGGTTGTCAACCGCTTTCTGTGGGAATTTGCGGGAGTTTTTTCGCCGTTTCGGAATTTCTTTCCGGCTTTCCGGGCAGAATAGGCAGCGTCCGGGCGGGGTACGCCCAGAAACCGGGAAAGGAGGCGCGCAGCATGAAGGAGAAGAACCGCAACCAGAACGAAAACCAGAACGAGCAGAACAACGAGAACCGTGAGCAGAACCAGAACCGCAATCAGAACCAGCAGAACCGCAGCCAGCGCTGAGATCCGAACTTAAGGAAAGAGGGGCGGCCATCCGCCCCTCTTTCCTATCCCCCCGCACTCCCGAAGGGGTTCCCCCAGGGAAGTCCCTCCCCTGGGGTTTCCGCCGCCAGGCGGAAAGAAACCAAATCATTTTTCCCGGCGACATGCGCGGCGGGAAAAATTCCTCTCACGCAGCGACGTGTCGCAGCCCCGGCAAAGCCGGGGCAAGGCGCCCAAGCGGAGCGCGCATACCAATGCGCCGCCCGGCCACAGGCCGGGCGGCGCAGGGTCTCCCTCGCGGAAAGGTTCCCCGGCACGTTTCCGCAGAAATTCTTCACCAGAAAAACTTCAGGCTGCCGTCCACGTTTCCGCCGATGCCGTCCACCCTCAGCTTGTTGGTGTACTGCCAGTAGTCCATGCGGTAGTAGAGCTGGGGGCAGACCTTCTCCGGCAATGTGGACTCATACTTATACTCCGGATACCAGAGGGGGATGCCGGAGAGCTCCCGGAGATCAAACTTGAAGTAGCCCACATAGCGGCTCACATAGACCATGGGCTCGTAGCCCGCCTGGGCAATGCGCTCGCAGAAGGCCTTGGCGCAGGCGGTGGCCACCTCCGGCTCCGTGCCGTAGACCCGGTAGCTGCTGTCCTTCATCTCCCAGTCGTAGGTGACGGGGCCGGTGAGCCGGCGGCCATCCAGCAGGGAGAGGACGTAATCCGCCTCCTCGACGGCCTCCTCCACGGTGATGGCCTGGGAGAAAATGTAGACCCCGGTCTTGAGGCCCGCCGCCAGAGCGCCGTCAATGTTCTGGGCATAGAAGGCGTCGGCGTGGAGGGTGCCGGAGGAGGTGCCCCGCAGGGCGATGCGCACCTGGGCGAAGTCGATGCCGTCCGCCGCCACGGCCTCCCAGTCGATGGTATTGCCGGGGGTGGCCCGGTTCTGGTAGGCGGAGACATCGATGCCGGTCTCCGTCCGGCAGAGGCCGCTTAAGTACTGCAGGCGGCCATTCTCCCAGGCGAAGTCCGCTGCTTTCAGAGGATTCACGGGCACGCCCTCCAGCACGGGGATGGTGCGGCCCTCATAGGTGATGGTGTTGGGATCCCCGGGCTTCAGGCCGGGGTCGGGATCCGGCTCCGGGTCTTCCTTGGGGGTCTCCTCCTGGATGACCTCCGTGCCGCTGAAATTGGTGATGGTGCCGGTGAGCTCCACATCCCGCAGCAGCACCGGGCCGGTAACGCCGGGGGCGATGAGAAGGCTGCCCTCGATCTTCATATCGTGGAGGAGGATCCCGTCTTCGGCGTTGACCATGGCGTTGCCGGAGACATCCTCGCTGTACTCCCCGCTCTCCTGCCAGAGGCGGGAGACCAGGTTGCCGAGGATGTTCACCACCTCCGCCCGGGTGATGGGCTCGTTGGGCCGCAGCAGGCCGCTCTCCCCCATGTCGTTGAGCCAGCCGTTTTCCACCATGGTGACAAGGTAGCCCTTGGCGTAGGCCGCCACGCTCCCGGCGTCCTCAAAGGGGAGCTCCCCCTCCGTCTCCCCCAGGGCGAAGGCCCGGGAGATCATGGCCACCGCCTGCTGGCGGGTGATGCTGTGGCCGGAGAGGGCCTTGCCGCCGCTGCCGAGATAGACCCCGGCGGCGTTGAGCTTCAGGATGGCGCGTTCCCAGTAGATCCCGGCGGTGTCGGAGAAGGTGTCCGGCTCCGATTCCACCTGGTAGCGGAGGAAGCGATCCAGGATCCCGGCGAAGGCTCCCCGGGTGATGGTGTCGTCCGGGCGGAAGCTGCCGTCGTCATAGCCCCGGAGAATGCCGTACTCCCCGCTCCAGCGGTCGATGGCGCTCTCGGCCCAGTGGCCCTCCGTGTCCGTATAGAAGGCGGCGGAGGCCGCCCCCGTCAAAGCCGCCGCGCAGAGAAGCGCCGCGGCCAGCCGTTTCCCCTTGTGGAATGTCATGCTCTGCTCCTTTCCCTCAAAAAACGTCGAGACCCAATGGCGGAAAACGCGGAACCCCGGCTCCGGGGCTCCGCGAAGCTGTCCTGTCCCCATGGTAGCAAAGATTCCCTGCTCCGTCAATCATTTTTTATGTAAACCATAAATTTCCTGCCCCGGCGGATAGTTCCCCCTCCGGCGGCACATACTGTCCCCGTTGGGAGGTGTCCTATGGCTACCGCGTTTTTCCGCACCCTGATCCTTTACTTCCTCATCATGGCGGGCCTGCGGCTCACCGGCAAGCGCCAGATCGGCGAGCTGGAGCCGGGGGAGCTGGTGCTGACCATGATGATCTCCGATCTCGCCGCCGTGCCCATGCAGGATTTCGGCATCCCGCTTCTGGCGGGGGTAGTGCCCATCCTGACGCTGCTGGCTCTGTCCCTCCTTTTGAGTCAGCTCTCCCTGCGGTCGCTCCGCTTCCGGGAGCTCCTCTGCGGCACCCCCACGGTGCTGATCCGGGGCGGGAAGCTCCAGCAGGAGGCCATGCGGAGAAACCGCTTCACCATCGACGAGCTCCTGGAGGAGCTCCGCTGCCAGGGGTACAGCGGCATCGAGTCCGTGAAGTACGCCGTGCTGGAAAACTCCGGCCAGCTCTCCCTCCTGCCCTGGACGGCGGAACAGCCCCCCACGGCCAGGCAGCTGGGCCTTGTCCCGGAGGACGAGACGGCCCTGCCCACCATCCTCATCAACGACGGCCGGGTGCTGCAAAAGAACCTCCGCCGCTGCGGCCGGGACGAGGCCTGGCTCCGGAAGGCCCTCAAGGAGCAGGGCTACTCCCATCCCGGGGAGGTCTTCCTCCTGACCTACGCCCCGGAGAGCGGGGTCTTTTGTCTCGGGAAGGAGGACGCGCCATGAAACGCTATCTGGGGCTGCTGCCGCCCCTCCTGCTTCTCGCGGGGCTCCTGCTCTTCTGCCTCTGGACGGGGCGGCGGGTGGGGGCGGACGCGGAGCGCTGGCGCGCTCCCCTGGCCCAGTCCTCGGAGGCGGCGCTGGCCGGGGACTGGGACGCCGCCGAAGATCTCCTCTCCGCCAGCTACGAGGACTGGCAGAACCGCCAGCTCTTCCTTCACATCGTCGTCCAGCACGAGGTGGTGGAGGACGCCGAGGCCATGTACCGCCGGGCGAAGGCCTTCCTGGACGGGCGGGAGACGGAGGAATACCGCGCCGAGCTGGCGGATCTCATCCACCAGCTCCTGGCCCTGCAGGAGCAGGAGGCGCTGAGCCTTGGCAATGTGCTGTAAGTAAGACGGAGGCGGGAGCTAAAAGGTTCCCGCCTCCGGCGAGGTTTGACATTCCCCCCGCCCTCCGCTATACTGACGGCATCACGGGAAGGAGTGCGAGTCAATGGCCCTGAATGGAAAGATCTCCCCGCCGCCCCTGGTATTTTACACCCGGCGGGATCCCAGTGGGGCGGAGTTCGTCCTGCTGGCCGGGGAGGACACGCCGGAGACGGGGCCCCTTCCCCGTGCGCCGGAGGATCGGACGCAGTACGAGGCGGTCTTGAACCACTGCCACCTCTTCCCCGGGCCCCTCCGCCCCCGGAAGCTGGCGGAGGCCCGGAGGGCGGGCCTGGCCGCGGCCCGGAGCTTGCGGGATTCCCTGGCGCGGGCATTCCCCGGGAAGCGCTTCGCCGTCTTCCTGACGGTGAGCCCGGAGGATGTGATCCTCCGCTTCCACCAGCTCTGGCCGGGGGAGCCCCCTTACTACGAAGTCCGGGGCCAGGTGGAGCGGGACGCGGACGACGCCCACACGGACATCTACGCCTTTTACACGGATAGCGCGGAGTAACGCACTCCCCGCCGGGGAGTGCGCCGCGTCGGCAGGCAGAAAGAAGCAGCGGGGGAACCGACGGTTCCCCCGCTGCTCAGCTTGTCTTTCAGATGAACTCCTCCCGGTGGGCGCGGACGTAAGCGGCGTTCAGGGCCGTCAAGTCCTCCCCGTAGCGGAGGAAGGCTTCGTCGCAGGCCTCCAGCTCCGCCGCCAGCGTCTCCCCCTCCCGGGATGCCAAAGCCTCCCGCCGGGCCTCCGGGTCTTCCGGCACTTCCCCGCCCAGGGCCGCCAGGGCCCGGGCGCAGATGGCCGCCGTCCCGGGCGCACCGATGGTTCGGAAAGCATCCGGCAAGTCCCGGAGACTGCACCCGGCGTTGAAGAGGAGCTGGTCGAAGCCGCCGTTGTTGACCTCCTCCTCGCAGAGCTGGGTCAGGTAGAAGACCCGCTCCGCCGGGAAAAGGGCGGCGAGATCATCCCCGTAGGCGCACTTCTCCGCCACGCGGGCGCTGAGCTCCGCCACGAAGCGGTTTTCGTCCGTCTCCGCCCAGAGGGCGGCAAGCGCAGACTTCTCCGGCGTTTTCCTTTTCAGAAATCCGAACATGGCGCGTCCTCCTTTGCGGAATGCTCCCGGCTTCCTGGGGAAACCGGGGGCCTGGCCTTACTTATCCGATAGGAGCTTATTCAGCTCCGTCATGAAGGTGTCGATATCCTTGAACTGGCGGTAGACGGAGGCGAAGCGCACGTAGGCCACCTCGTCGATGCCCTTCAGCCGCTCCATCACCATCTCGCCGATGCGGCTGGTCTTGACCTCCCGATCCATGGCGTTCTGCAGCTCCTGCTCGATGCCGTCCACGGCGGCCTCCAGCTCGGCCAGGGGCACCTTCCGCTTCTCGCAGGCCCGGATCATGCCGCCCAGCACCTTCTGGCGGTCGAAGCTCTCCCGGCTGCCGTCCTTCTTCACCACGATGATGGGCAGGCTCTCCACCGTCTCATAGGTGGTGAAGCGCTTCTGGCAGCTGAGACACTCCCGGCGGCGGCGGATGCTGTTGCCCTCGTCCGCCGGGCGGGAATCAATGACCTTGCTCTCACTCTGACCGCAGTAGGGGCATCTCATCGTTCGTTCCTCCTGTCCGTCGCGGGGCGGATAGCCCCGGAAACCATCGTTCTTCCTTTGATTCTACCACGGTTTCCGGGAAAATGGTATCCCATTTTTCCGCCTTTCCCCCACTTTTTTCAGGGCATCACCGGCTCCTCCCGGCTGTTGAAGGCGAAAACCGCCCACTCCCGCCCCTCCCGGGACTGGATCCGGGCGAAGCAGAAGAGCTCCGGCCAGGGGAAGGGCTTCCCCGCGTCGAAGGGCAGGGCCACCATGCGCACGTCCCCCCGCCGGGCAAAGCGGGCCTCCCGGCCCAGGCGGCTCCGGATCCAGGGGGCCCGGAAGGCCCCCGGCGGAACGGGCTCCCAGGCCGGGGCCGCCTCCTCCGGCAGCCGCAGCTCCAGATGGCTGAGCCGCCCCACGGCGGCGCAGTCCCGGCGGGAGAGGGCCCGGGAGAGCCGCAGGCGGCCCCCCTCCGGCTCCGGCACCCCCAGCCGCAGCTCCCCCCGCTCCCCTATCCCCACAAGGCGGCAGGGGCCCTCCACCGGATCCTCACAGTCCGCGGTGAAGCGGAGGTAGAGACCCTCCTCCGTCACCTCCGCGCCTCCCACGCGCCGCCCCTCCGCCAGGATGTCCAGCCGCTCCATGACCTTCCCCCCTTCCCCTCATCCCTATGCAGCTTCGCGCCCCGGCATGCGCCTTCCCCGATTTCCGATTGTGCATTCCCCTCGCCTGTGCTAGAATGGGGAAAACGACATTGGGCGGCGGTATCCATGCGCATTCAGCAGTTCGTCATGGCCTATGGCGCGGAGCAGGATCGCATCCGGGCCCTGCTGCCGGAGGGGCTTACATCCCTGCGCCCGGTGCTGCGGCTCAACGCGGAGCTCCGGGACGGCCACTCCGCCTACCTGGAGTTCAACACCGCCGTAGAGCGAAAGGGCTTCCGGGGCTGGCTCAACATCGCCCACTGGGAGGGCGTCCCCTTCACCGTGGAGGGGGAGAGCGTCCTCTTCCACCCGCCCTTCCTGCGCCTGCGCTTCACGGGCGTTGGCATCCAGGGCGGCTGCCCCGCCGAGCAGGACAACAGCGGCTGCCTCTTCCCCGGCGGGACGCCGGAGCTCCGCCCGCCCGAGCCGGTGACGGCCCGGAAGGAGTTCTGCGACTGCGCCTTCGCCTGGGACTTCGGCACCCCCGGGGCCCACGGCCGGAGCCCGGGCAAGACCCTGCCCGCCATCCCCACGGAGCCGAGGATCGCCTATCCCCGCCGCCCCCTGACGGCGGAGAGCGCCGCCGCCATCCCCTGCACCCAGATGCTGGGGGCCTACCGGGTGGAATTTGCGCGGGAGAACGGCCAATGAAGCCCCCCGCCCGCCGGAAAGGAGGCCCTGCCATGAAGCGTTTTCTCCCCCTGCTGCTCCTGCCGCTGCTGCTCCTCAGCGGCTGCAAGGTGGCGCACGACACGGAGTTCCTCCCCACCCAGGCCCAGGAGGAGCAGTCCGTCTGGATCTCCCAGGAGCCCCTGGCCTTCCTCACCCGGGCCCAGGGCATCCGGGGCGGGCTTTTGCTGCTGGACGGCACCCTGCGCCCCGTCCTCGCCAGCCGGGACGAGACCATCTTTGGGATGGCCCTGGGCGACCTGGAGACCGTGACCTTTGAGGACGGGGAGACCTGGGGGCAGAAGCTGGGCGAAGTATCCTTTGCCGACGCTGTGGAGACCTGGGGCAATCCCATCTCCCACTTCGGCGGGGACTATGTGGAGTACGTCTCCCAGGCTCCCCTCCGCTATACGGAGGACGGCATGACCCTCTCCCCCTCCCGGCGCAGCCCGGAGTTCCCCGGGCAGACGCTGACCCTTACGAAATATGACAAGTCCGCCGTCTCCCCCGCCGACTTCGGCTTCCCCCTGGCGGATTGGGACGATTTCCCGGACTACCCCCTCCTGCGCCAGGCGGTTTTCGAGGAGCTCCCCCTCCGCACGGACGGTAAATCCCTGGCCACCCGCTTCCCCTGGCCGGAGCTCACGGATGCCCGGTGGAAGGCGGAGGAACGGGAGGACGGCTCCGCTGCCGTCTGCGGCTGGTTTGCCCTGCCGGAGGAGACCCTGGCCCGGTGGCAGCACCGCTGGGACTGGCAGCCCTGCGCCATCACGCCGCTCCTGCCGCCGGAGGACGGGGCGGAGCCCGGCCTTTCCTGCTCCCCGGCCTTCCAGCGGAAGACCGCCTCCCGCCTGACGGACGCCGCCGTCCGCTTCTGCCCGGACTTCTCCCGGGGCCGGGTCTACTTCTCCGGCGTCTTCCTTCCCCCGCCGTAAGCCCAAAAACGGGCCGGGAGCTTCCGCTCCCGGCCCGTTCCCTTGCCTGCTTCACTTCACGGTGTAGCTGCCCCGCACCAGCACCTTCACGGCGGAGCCGCCGGCCTTCACGCCCCGGCCCTCGATGGTCATCATGTAGAGGTGGTTCTTCACCAGGGCCTTTCCGTTTTCCAGCGTGCCGCCGGTGGTCTCGTCGATGAGCCCGGGGGAGGAGGGGGAGACGCAGCTGGCGCTGCCCACCCGCAGCATCACCTCGCAGCCGATGTCCCCCGTCAGGGTCTTCCCAGCGGGGATCGTCACCACGGTAAAGGTGCTGGCGGTGCCGGAGGAGCCGCCGGTGCTCCCGGTGAGCTTCCCGTCGATGTAGGCGGTGAGCTCCGCGTCCCGTTTCGCCACGGCGGCGTCGATACGCTGCTGCACCGCGTCCAGATAGGTCTCGTTTAAGTAGCTGAGGGTCACCAGGGGGTCGTCCGCCGTCCCGGCTCCGGCGGCCGCCGCCGGGATGCTGACGGCCAGCCCCAGCAGGGCCACGGCCAGAAGCCGCGCGATCTTTCGTTTCATGGGCAGCTCTCCTTCGTTGTTCTTGTTCGTCCGCCGGGAAGGTCGCCCTCCCCGGCGGCGGTCTTCTATACCATTCGTTGGTGCGGCAGGCCGAAGCTCACCGCGATGGCGAGGTCGATCTTCTCCATCAGTCTCTCGTCCACCCGGCCCATCCGCTCCCGCAGGCGCTTTTTATCCAGCGTCCGCACCTGCTCCAGCAGGACGGTGGAGGTCTTGCTGAGGCCGCTGCTCTCGTCCACCGGGATCTCGATGTGGGTGGGGAGCCGGGCCTTGCCGGTCTGGGAGGTAATGGCCGCCGCGATAACGGTGGGGCTGTAACGGTTGCCGGTATCGTTCTGGATGATCAGCACCGGCCGGATCCCGCCCTGCTCGCTGCCCACCACCGGCGAGAGGTCGGCGTAGTAGATCTCGCCGCGTCTGACAGTTGTCTCCACTT
>CAKTSC010000037.1 GCA_934597465.1 uncultured Dysosmobacter sp. | reverse complement strand
TTGGAGGCCAGGATATAGTTGAGGGAGGCGATGTCCTGCCGCCAGGGCAGCTCATTGCACATCTTCAGCCACTTGGCGTGCTGGGAGAACATGGAGTCCACGATGCGGATGAAGGCCTCGTAGCTGTCGAAGAAGCCGTGGCGGCCCGTCAGCAGGTAGCCCTCCAGGAAGCCCTCGCAGAAGTGCTCGGAGAGCATGGAGTCCATGACCCGGCCATCGGGGTCCAGGTGCTCGTCTACACCGGGGATCTGCTCATCCAGGAAGCGACGGCCGGTGACATCGAAGACCGCCTGCAGGCGGTTGGAGGCCGTCTCATCCGGGGCGAAGATCCGAAAGTTCCGGGCGTCCAGGTTCAGCTTCATCACGTCCCGGACATAGGTTCCGAGGACGTACATGTCCTGGGCCTCCACGGCGCCGGGGGCGGTGACATCCACGGCGTAGTCCCGGAAGTCCGGGGTCCGCAGGTCCCGGAGCAGCAATCCGCCGTTGGCGTGGGGGTTCGCGCCCATGCGGCGGCTGCCCTTGGGCGGGAAGGAGCGGATCAGCTCCACCGGGCGGCCGTCCTCGTCAAAAAGCTCCTCGGGCTTGTAGGAGCGCAGCCACTCCTCCAGCTCCGGCAGGTGCTTCTCGGTGTCGGGACCCATGGAGATGGGCACCTGATGGGCCCGCCAGCTGCCCTCCAGCACGTTGCCGTCCACCATCTTGGGGCCGGTCCAGCCCTTGGGGGTCCGCAGGACGATCATGGGCCAGCGGGGGCGCTTGGCGTCGCCGGTCTCCCGGGCGGTCTTCTGGATGCTCTTGATCTCGCCGATGGCCCAGTCCAGGGCGGCGGCCATCTTCTGGTGCATCTCCAGGGGATCTCTCCCCTCCACGAAGCAGGGCTCCCAGCCGCAGCCGATAAAGAAGCTCTTGACCTCCTCGTGGCTCATGCGGGAGAAGATGGTGGGGTTCGCGATCTTGAAGCCGTTGAGGTGCAGGATGGGCAGCACCGCGCCGTCCGTCACGGGGCTCATGAACTTGTTGCCGTGCCAGGACGTGGCAAGCGGGCCGGTCTCAGCCTCGCCGTCGCCCACCACGCAGGCGGCGATGAGGTCGGGGTTATCCGCCACGGCGCCGAAGGCGTGGGCCAGGGAGTAGCCCAGCTCGCCGCCCTCATGGATGGAGCCGGGAGTCTCCGGGGCCACATGGCTGGGGATGCCGCCGGGGAAGGAGAAGCGCTTGAAGAGCTTGCGCATGCCCTCCTCATCCTGGGTAATGTTGGGATAGACCTCGGTATAGCTGCCGTCCAGCCAGTCCTGAGCCACCATGGCGTTGCCGCCGTGGCCGGGGCCGGAGAGGTAAATCATGTCCAGGTCGTCCCGTTTGATGACACGATCCAGGTGGGTGTAGATGAAGTTCTGCCCCGGGCAGGTGCCCCAGTGGCCGACGATGGTCTTCTTGAGATCCGCCGCCGTCAGGGGGCGCCGGAGCAGGGGGTTATCCAGCAGATAGAGCTGGCAGGCCGTCAGGTAGTTGGCCGCGCGCCAGTAGGCGTTCAGCTGCTGCAGCTCCTCCGCCGAGAGGGGCTTGCCGGTCAGGGTCTTCTCGTCTAGCATACGCATCCTCCTTACAGTCTTTCCATTCTGGGTTCCGCGGTGCCGCCGCGGGGGTATCAGGTCGCTGGCAGGGGGATCTTTCCCTTGCAAGGGCTACTGTACACGATTCTTCCCGACTTGTCAAGTAATCGTTTACGTTTTTTGTTAAAAAATTTACAAACAAGGGGGAGGGGAATGGAAAATGGAGAATTGAGAATTGAGAATTGAGAATCAGGGCGGTCACGGAGCGGTTGCAAAGACCGGGAGCCGGACGGACGTGGGGGCTTTTTTGGGGGTGCCGGGGAGTTCCTGCGGCGGACGGGAGGTGCGGCGCACCGAACCGCCCCCCACCGCCGCCAATGCCGCTTCGCGGCGCGGCGGACAGCAGGCACCACCGATAGAAGCCGGCAGCCGACCGGGGCCCTTCGTCCCCCGTCCCCCGTCCCGGTTTCCGCCGCCAGCGGCGGAAAGAATCCAGATCATTTTTCCCGGCGGCACGTACGCCGGGAAAAATCCCTCTCACGCAGCGACGTGCAAAAACGGCCCGGCCCCGAGGGGGCTGGGCCGTTTTTGCGCCAAAGCGGAGTGCTCTTTCATTCCCCCAAGACAGCTCCGCTGTCTTGGGGGAGGACCCCCCCGGCCAAATGTTCCCCGGTACATTTGGCCGAATCCCTCACGCCAGCAGCGTTGCCGCGCCGATGGCCATGATCTTGGCGGCGTCCAGCATCTCCTGGATGTTCGCGAACTCGTCGGCCTTGTGGGCCAGGGTCAGGCGGCCGGGGCCGTAGACGATGCAGCTCTGGAGCTTGCCCACCTGCACCACGTACTTCTGGTCATCCATGCCGGGGCTGACGGAGAACTCCATGTCCTTGCCCAGAACATCCTTCCCGCTCTGGAGGAAGGCCTTCACAAGGTCGGTGTCGTCCGGCACCAGGGTGGGGTTGTCCTGGCCCAGGTAGTGGATGCTGTAATCGCTGCCGGGCATCTCCGCTTTCACCTTCTCGCAGGCGGCGATGATCTGTTCCTTGGCCCAGGCCACGCTGAGCTCGGGGTTCAGCCGCCAGTCAAAGCCGATAACGGCCTCGCCGGGGACGGTGTTCACCTTGGAACCGGCGGAGAGAAGGGTGGGGGACAGGGTGGTATAGCGGCAGGCGGGGGGATTCACCGGCAGGGGCGTGGGCTGGGCGATGAGGGGACGGATGTCGCTGTCGATGACGTTCATCAGCTTCTGGGCGAAGACCAGGGCGTTGACGCCCTCGCTGGGCATGCTGCCGTGGCTCTGCTTGCCGGTGATGTGGACTTCAAACCAGAGGGTGCCCCGGTGGCCGATGCAGACCTTGTCCACGTCCAGGCATTCGGTGATGACGCAGTAGTCGGTGCTCTCCTTCGTGAGATAGCCCCGCTCCACGAGATACCCCACGCCCGCCTGGCCGCCGCTCTCCTCGTCCGGGGTAGCGGAGGCGATCACGGTGCCCTTCAGGGGGATGCCCGCCTTCTTCAGGGCCCAGGCGGCAATGAGCTCGGAGACGATGCCGCTCTTCTGGTCGGCGCTGCCCCGGGCGTAGATGTTGCCGTCCCGGATCTCGCAGCCGTAGGGGTCGGTGCTCCAGCCGGTGCCCTCGGGCACCACGTCGTAGTGGCCGGTGAAGTGGATGTTGGGCCGGGCGTTCCGATCCCCCAGATAGCCGATGACGCTGCGGCGGGGCAGGCCCTCGCCGTGGGGAGCCAGCTCGGCAAGCCGCTCCTCCGGTACGTCCACGAACTCCACCTCCATGCCGATGCGCTCCATCCACTTGGCGATGGCGGCGGTGCATTCCAGGTAGTTGTTCCCCGGCGGGTTCTGGGTGGGGATGGCGAAGATGTCACAGGCCAGGGCCACCAGCTCTTCCCGGAGACTCTCCACCGCGTCATTGATCCTGCTCGTCAGTTCCTTGCGTTCCATAGGCATCCTCCGTTTTGAATAGAATAGGGCTCCGGAGCAAAGCTCCGGATGCGACGAAAGGCGGTCTCTTACGGGAAGAGGCCGCTTTCGTCTGGGAAGTTGAGAGAGGAGGGTATCCGCAGGGGGCTCGCAATTCCCCCGCGTCACTTTTCATTCATAGGATAACAGGTCAGACCACGTTTGTAAAGCGAAGCTTTGGAATGGCGGATTCCCGGAAGGAATCTTCCCCTTGCGCATTCCGCTTCCGTCCGCTAGAATGGAGGGGACAGAAAGGAGCCATCGCCATGCCGCTTTCCGACCTCTCCCTCAACCAGATCCAGCTTTTCCTGAAGGCCGCGGAGTTCCGCAGCTTCACCGCCACCGCCGCCTTCTTCCATACCAGCCAGTCCGCCGTCAGCAAGTCCATCGCCGGGATGGAGGGGGCCCTGGGCTTTCCCCTCTTCCACCGGGGACGGGGACAGCTGAGCCTGACGGAGCCGGGGCAGTACCTCTACGAGCGCTGGCAGGGGCTGATGGGCTCCCTCACCGCCGCCGTGCAGGAGGCGGAGCGCCGCTGCCTCGACCGCCGGGTGAGCCTGGCCATCGGCGTGCCGGACTCCCTGATCCCCGGCTGGGAGACCCCGTACCTGGAGGGCTTCCTCCACCGCTGTCCGGAGGTGGAGTTCAGCTACCACGTGGTGCCCGCCAACCAGCTCCTTCCCCGGCTGGAGACCGGGGAGCTGGATCTCGCCATCACCGGCTTCTACGAAAGCCCGGTGGCGGAGCGGATGGGCTACCAGTGGAAGACCTGCGTCACCGCGCCGAACCTGGCCATCATGCACCGGACGCACCCCCTGGCCGGGCGGGAGAGCCTGCGGCTGGAGGATCTCCGGGAGCAGGAGCTCATCATGCTCTCCCCCACGGAGAACGCCTCCTACTTTGAGTACATCTACCTCCGCTGCGCCCGGCACGGCTTCCAGCCGAAGATCCAGACCCTGCTGCCGGGCTTCCGCTCCATGATGGAGACTCTGCTGCGGACGCACCGGGGCATCATCCTCTCCACCCGCTTCATTTTTGAGGCGGACAACCCGGAGCTCCGCTGCGTGGAGCTGGAGAGCATCCGCACGGGCATCATCCTGGTGTGGAAGGAGAAGGCCCCGGCCGGCCCCCTCCGCCAGCTCATCGACGCCTTCCCCACCACGGAGGATCCCCCCATCCTCTGACCCTGCGGAAAGAACGGAAGCATCCGATGTCCATCTCCGTCCTTACCAAGCCCCGCCCCGGGGGGCTATGCTGAGAAAAACGAAAGGGGAACGATCCCATGACCGAAAAAGAGTTTCGCGGCAGCGGGCCGGATCTCTCCGCCGTCGGCTTCCTCCCCGGCGGGGAGGCCTGCTTCTGCACCCCCGTGGGGGCGAGGATCCTGGGCCGGGCCGGGGTGGACGGCATCCACTTCTGCACCGCCCCGGAGACCGGGGACATGATCCTGGCCGTGAGCCCCGCCAATGGCGTCCCGGACTGCCTCCATCCCGTGGCCAGGGACTTCCCGGATTTCCTCCGCCTCCTCCTCGCCTGCGGCGATACCGCCGCCCTGGAGCAGGCCTGGATGTGGGACGAGACCCAGTTCACGGCCTTCCTCCGGGAGGATCCCCCCACTCCGGAGGGGGAAGCCGCCCTCTCCGCCCTCCGCGCCCGGGGCGTCACCCCCATGGAGGAGCCCTACCAGTACCTCCGCGCCCTCCAGTCCAGCTTCGACCCCGCCGTCCTCCGCTACTCCCGGGAGTACCGGGAGCTCCTGGGGGAGACAGCGGAGGAGCGCCCCTGGCGGGTCAGCTTCCACGGCGGGATCACCGGCAGCGGCGGCCGGGCGGGCCGGGCCATCCCGACGGATACCTGGTTCACCTGGGAAGGGGAGAGCTGGTATGTCCCAGCCCTCTACCGCTGCCCGGAGGGCATCGTGGCGGATCTCCTCCAGCGGGTGGACGTGGAGACCATGCGGGCCTACTGCGGCAAGTGGAAGCTCACCCCGGAGACCGACTGGGACGCCATGCCGGAGGAGCGGTGGCTCCGGGCCCGGGGCGAAAACCCCTTCTGCCCGGATTTCCGGGCGGCGCTCACGGTGAACGGCCGAACCCTTAGCCAGCGCCACGGCTGCAGCGGCATCTGGCTGCCTCTCTGGCCGGATCGGGAGGAGAAGGACATGCAGGCGGCCCTCCGGCACTACGGCCTGGACGAGGGGGACTGCTGGCAGCTCTGGCGCGTCTCCTTTGAGTGGGCGGGGGAGAAGCCCCGCAAGTGCAAAGATCTTGCCCTGATCCTCTCCGGCGAGGAGGAGGACGTCCCCGGCCCTACCTTCTGGGCGGAGCGGGTGGGGCAGACCGTCCCCTTCCGCCATCCCGTCACCGGGAAAGAGCACAGTCTCACCGTCCGGAGCATCGAGCCCCAGGAGCACGAGCCCCCGGAGGATCCCGGCTGGGAGTATCCCCGGTACTTCACCGCCCTGGGCTACAGCGTGACGCCGGACATCCCGGTGGAAGCGTTCTCCGTCCGGGACTGCGCCCCGGGGGATCCCGCCCGCCGAACCCCGATGGCCCCAAAGAACCGGCTGGGCGTCGGCACCGCCGTGCTCTTCTTCGCAAGCCGGGACTGGGAGGATCCCTCCCTCCGCATGTCGGCGTCCTCCCTGCATTTCACCCCGCCGGAGCGCGTCACCTGGCGTATCTGGTTCCACCTCGTCTCCCGGGGAGAGGTCACTGTGGAGCTCCCGGGCGAGAAATAAAGATTTTCCTGCAATAGAAATCACCTCCCCGCCCAAAACTGAGCGGGGAGGTGATGGCATGAAGCGCGTACCCCCTGATGGGGAGTGCCGGGGGGAGAAGCCCATCCGGGACTTCCCGGTGCTGCGGCTGGATCCGGAGCTCCGGCTCTGCCCCCAGTTTGACAGCGAGAGCATCGCCCTCTTCCCGCTGGCCAGCCGGGAGGAGATGGGCTTCCGGGTGCTGGATAACTTCTGCGAGGAGCACATCCAGTAGGGAAGTACCGCAAAAAACAGCTGCAGCAGCGAAGGCTGCTGCGGCTGCTTTTTGTCAGGAAGATCCACCGCTTGCGGGAGACTCAGACCCCTGCCGGCTCCTTGCCCAGGCGGCGGTACATGACCTTCTTCACGGCACGGAGGATGTTCTCATAGCCCGTGCAGCGGCAGAGGTGGCCGGAGAGGAGCTTGCGGAGCTCCGCGTCCGTATACTCCCTCCCGCTCTCCAGGATCTCCACGGCGGAGAGCATGAAGCCCGGGGAGCAGAAGCCGCACTGAATGGCGGTCTCCTCGATGAAGGCCTGCTGGATGTCCGAGAGCTCGCCGTTGGGGCCCAGCAGGCTCTCCAGCGTCCGGATGTGCTTGCCCTCGGCCCAGACGGCGAGATAGATGCAGGAGTTGAAGGCCTCCCCGTCGATGAGGACGTTGCAGGCCCCGCACTCGCCCACCTCGCAGCCCTTCTTCACGGACGTCATGCGGAAGTCGTTGCGCAGCATATCGGTGAGGCTGGCCCGGACGTCCACCACCTTTTCCACGTCCTTGCCGTTGAGGTTGAAACGGACTATCTGGTACTGTGCCATTACAGCTCACCTCCCGCCAGCTTCACGGATTCCAGGAAGGCGCGCTTCGCGCTCTCCACCGCGATGTGCATCCGGAAGTCCTTGGCGGCCCGCCAGGAATCCCGGGGATTGATATCCTCCTTCACCGCCTGGGCGAAGGCCTCCGCCAGCTCCGGGGAGACCGGCTGCCCGGCGGCGAGTCTTTCCGCCGTCTCCGCCCGCAGGGGCACGGGGCCCGCCACACCGAAGGCCACCCGCGCCCGCTCCACGGTCTTTCCGTCCGGGCTCAGCCGCACGTTGACGGAGGTGCCCAGGGTGGCGATGTCCATGGCGCTGCGCATGGCGTACTTGATGTAGTGGCCGAAGCAGCGGTCGTAGCTCTCTTTCGGGATGAGGATGGCCGTCTGGAGCTCCCCCTCCCGGATGTCCACCTTACCGGCCCTGATGTAGAAATCGTGGATGGGCTGGCGGCGCTTGCCCTCCGGGCCCGTCAGCTCCACGATGGCGTCCCAGGCGTGGAGGGTGGAGGCGGAGTCCGCGGAGGTGACGCCGTTGCAGGTGTTGCCGCCGATGGTGCCGATGTTCCGGATCTGGGGCCCGCCCACTTGATCCACGGCCTCTCCCAGAACATTGATGTACTGCTGAATCAGAGGATCTCTCGTGATGTGGGAGAAGCTGGTGAGGGAGCCGATGCGCAGTGTCCCGTCCTCGTCCATCGAGACGCCCCGGAGCTCGTCCAGCCGCTGGATGGAGATGAGCTCCTTCCCGGCGCGCTTCCCCTCCCGCATCTGCACCAGCACGTCGCTGCCTCCGGCGATGATCTGGGCCTCGGGATGGGCTAGGCGCAGGGCCACGGCGTCCTGGACGCTTTCCGCCTGGTAGAGGGCTTTCATATCATACATGTCGCTTCCTCCTCTCAGTCCTGGATGAGCCCGGCTTCCTTGAAGGCCCGGTAGAGCACGTGGGGGGTCATGGGGGCCGCGTCCAGGGAGACGCCGGTGGCGTTGTAGATGGCGCTGCGGATGGCGGGGGCCGGGGAGCAGGCCGGGGGCTCGCCCAGGGATTTCGTGCCGAAGGGCGAGGTGGGCTCCGGGTTCTCCACGAACTGGGCCTCCAGATGGGGGTGATCCATGAAGGTGGAGAGCTTGTAGTCCAGCAGGTTGTTGTTCAGCGGCTTGCCGGTCTTCTCGTCGAACAGCAGCTGCTCGGACAGACCGTAGCCGATGCCCATGGACATGCCGCCGTGCACCTGGGCCTCCGCCAGGGCGGGGTTGATGAGCTCGCCGCAGTCGTGGACGTTGATGATGTCCTTCAGCGTCACCTTGCACATGGGGATATCCACCTCCACCTCGGCGAAGGTACAGCCGAAGGAGTAGGCGTTGTTGCGGATGGTATAGGTGCTCTCCGCCGTGAGATGCTCGGAGTGGACGGGGTTATACTGGGCCGTCATGGCAAGCTCCGAGAGGCTCATCAAAACCTTCCCGTCCCGCTTGCGGACGATGTTCCCCTCCCGGATGTCCATGTTGTCCACGGACTGGCGGGTGACCTCGCAGGCGTAGTCCAGGATCTTCTCCCGCAGCAGCCGCCCGGTCTTCTTGATGGCGAAGCCCGCCACGTAGGTCTGGCGGCTGGCGTAGGCGCCGAGACCCGTGGGGGTGATGTCCGTATCCTGGCAGGAGACCACGTGGACATCCCGGTAGCTCTTGAGGCCCATGACCTCCGCCGTCATCTGGGCGAAGGCGGTGTCCGCCCCCTGGCCGATCTCCGTCTCGCCGCACTGCATGGTGACGGTGCCGTCCAGATTGAGCTGCATCCGGTTGGAGGAGGTCTCAAGGGAGATGGGATAGACCGCCGTATTGTACCAGAAGGCGGCCACGCCGATGCCCCGGCGGATGGGTCCCGTGTCCTTGGCGAACTCCGCCTTCTTGCGGTCATAGTCGATGTAGGCTTTGCCCTTGTCCAGACACTGGCGGAAGGAATCGTAGTAGTTGGTGTTGCCGGAGAAGGCGTCGTGATAGCCCTGGGGCATGATGAACTTCATCCGGTAGGCCAGGGGGTCCATACCCACGGCGGCGGCGCACTCGTCGATGTTGGCCTCGTCGGCAAAGGTGGCCTGGGGCATGCCGTAGCCCCGCATGGCGCCGCCCACGGGCCGGTTGGTGTAGACGGTCCAGGCGTCGGCCTCCACATGGTCGCAGGGGTAGATCTGGGCGAAGGAGCCCATGCCCTTGGCCACGATGGAGTGGCCGTGGGAGGCGTAAGCCCCCTGGTTGGAGAAGCACTCGATCTTCCGGGCGGCGAGGGAGCCGTCCTTGCGAATCCAGGTGATGATGTGGAAGCGGATGGCGTGGCGGACGCGGTTAGAGACGAAGGTCTCCTCCCGGCTGCAGTCCACCCGGACGCAGCGCCCGCCCACCATGGTGGAGCACCAGGCGCACAGGGGCTCGTAGAGGGCGTCCTGCTTGTTGCCGAAGCCGCCGCCGATGTAGGGCTTGATGACGTGGATGTCCGCCCAGGGCCGTCCCAGGGCCTGGCCCACGACCCGGCGGATGATGTGAGGAATCTGGGTGGAGGAGACCACCACGATCCGCCCGTTCTCCTCATAGGCGTAGCAGCCGTGGTTCTCGATGTGGCAGTGCTGCACCATGGGGGTCTCGTACCAGCCCTCCACCTTGATGAGCCCCGGCTCCTGAATGGCCTCGGCGTAGCTGCCCTTGCGCATGTCCGTGTGCTTCAGGATGTTGCCGGGGTAGCCCTCGTGGAGTTGGGGGGCGTCCGGCTCCATGGCCTTCTGCACGTCCAGCACGAAGGGCAGCTCCTCATACTCCACCTGCAGCGCCCGGACGCCCTGCATGGCGGCCACCTCGTTCTCCGCGATGACCACCGCCACATCGTCCCCGTAGTAGCGGACGTGCCGGTTCAGAAGGTGGCGATCCGCCACGTCCTGGTGCCCAGGATCCATGGACCAGGGGTGGCCCGCCGTGGGGAAGGGATGCTCCGGCACGTCGAAGCAGGTCAGCACGCGGACGACGCCGGGGATGGCCTCCGCCGCACACGTGTCCACGCGCTTCACATAGCCGTGGGCGATGGTGGAGTGCTTGATGCGCACGTAGAGCGCGTCCTGGGGCATCCGGTCTTCGTAGTATTTGGTGCGGCCGGTGGCCTTGTCATAGGCGTCCACCCGGATCTCGCTCTTGCCTACGATACTCACAGGGCATTCCTCCTCTGAAATGGTACCTG
>CAKTSC010000036.1 GCA_934597465.1 uncultured Dysosmobacter sp. | reverse complement strand
TGGATCTTGTCGCTCATCCGTTCCAGACTGCAATGATACATAATACTCACCTTTCCTCTTTCTCTAAAAATTTGATGGGGGAGAAGATGCTGCTTGGGGATTGCGTTGTGATATCCGCCAAGAGACCACGGAATCGAACGGATCCCATTGACGTTTCTCACAGATTGCGGGTTCATTCACAAAGTAGCAGAGTTTTTGACGCTTGTGGGGAAAAATGAAAATTCCGCGCAAAAATGTGAAGATTTTGTTAATGCCTCCATTCACGGCATCTTGACGGAAGCTTGTCTGCGTGTGCTATAATACCTTTGTCAGTTTTCACCATGCGGAGGGGAAAAAATTATGATCCGAATCGCGCTGCTGGATGATGAGAAGGATCAGCGGGAGGTAACGGCGGCCCTGCTGGAGCGGTATCTTGCCCGGCATCCGGAGCTTTCCGCCCAGACGCGGGCCTTCCAGTCGGGCTATGAGCTGCTGGACGCGGTGGAGCGGAGCGGGAACTTCGATCTTTACCTGCTGGACATCGTGATGCCGGAGCAGAACGGGATCGAGGTGGGCCTGTCCATCCGGAAGCTGGACAGTCTGGGCCTCATCGTCTATCTGACCACCTCGCCGGACTACGCGGTGGATTCCTACCTTACCAACGCTTTTCACTACCTCTTGAAGCCGGTGCGCTGGGAACAGATGGTCTCCGTGCTGGATCGGGCCATGGATATCCTGGCCCGGCGCCAGGAGCTGGGCGTCATGGTGCGAACCAAGGGCGCGTACCGCCGGGTGCTGCACAGTGAGCTGCAGTATGCGGAGCTGTGCGGCCGCTGCGTACACTACCATCTCACCGGCGGCGAGACGCTGGAGAGCGTCAGCCTGCAGAAGGCTTTCCGGGACGAGGTGGCGGACTTCCTGGCGGATCCTGCTTTCCTTCTGTGCGGTGCGTCGTACCTCATCAACCTGGCCTTTGTGACCCAGGTGGACAAGAGCTTTCTCTATGTGAAGGACGGTACCCGGATCCCTCTGCCCCGGAAGAATGCTCCCCAGATCCGGACGGCGTGGGTGGAGTTCTGGCTGGGAGGTGGCGCGTCTTGAGCCTCTTCGGCGGAGATACCTACGGCATCCTGCGCTACCTGGTGAACTACCTGGGCACCCTGGGGATGCTGCTGTCCCTCAACGAATATAAGTATCCGCCCAAGCGGATCGCCCTGTGCTTCGGGCTCTACGGCGTCTGGTTCCTCTACTGCACGGTGATCATGCTCCAGTACGGCGACTACAGCCGAATCTTCTTCGTCATGCTCTCCCTGGCCATCATGGTGCCGGGCGTTGTCCTGAGCTACCTTCTGGGCCGGGCCACGGTCCCGCAGGCGGTTTTCAACTACGTGACCCAGATCGACCTCTCCATCCTGCTGAGCCTGCCCTTTGGGCTGCTGCGGGACAACATCGGGGAATACTGGGGCATCGACATCTTTTACCGGGCGCTGCTCTACCTCATCGTGATCTATCTGGAGAGGGAGCATCTGCAGCCGGTCTTCCGGAACCTGACCCACGCGGTGAAGAGCGGCTGGTGGAGCCTGGCGCTGATCCCGGTGACCTTCCTGATCCTCATCGCCATGCTGGGCTACTATCCCCGCTACTACGTGGACTACCCCACCATGACCTACTACCTGCTGGCAGCGGAAGCGACGATGATCATGGTCTACATCGTCATCGTCCGGAGCCTGCTGCGCCAGTACCAGATGGAGGGCGTCTCCCGGGACATGGATCTGCTGCGGCTGCAGAATTCCGGCCTTACCGCCCGGGCGGAGGCCAGCCGCATCGCCGAGGAGCAGATCCGGATCGCCCGCCATGACCTGCGCCACAAGCTGCTGGCGGTGGCCGCCCTGCTGGAGAAGGATGACAAGGAGGCGGCGCTGCGATACATCGGCGCGTCGGTGGAGAATCTCGAGAAGATGCGCCCCCGGCGTTTCTGCAGCAATCCGATCCTGGACGCGGTGTTCTCCTCCTACTGCGCGCAGGCTGAGCGGGACGGCATCCGGATGGAGCTGTCCCTGGCGATTCCGGATCAGCTGCCCGTCAGCGCGGAGGAGCTGTCCACGGTGTTCGCCAACGCCTTGGAGAACGCCATCCATGCCTGCCAAAAGCTTCCGCGGGAGGAGCGGGTCATTCGCTGCAAGTGCATCTCCAGCCCTCAGTTGATGTTCAAGATCTCAAACCCTTATTCGGGGGAGGTTCGCTTTGACGAGAGCGGCGTCCCGATGGCAGAAAGGGAGGGACACGGCATCGGCAACCGCTCCATCCAGGCCTTCGTCCGGAAGTATGGCGCCTACTGCGCCTATCAGACGAGGGACGGCTGGTTCACCCTGACCATTGCGCTGTGAGAGAGCGGACTTGCGGAGCGGATCGGTTCGCGGCAACGGAGTCATCGCGAATGGGGAACGCTCCATACCTGGTATTTCCGCCGGCAACGGACAGCAAAGCAGCCGCCCCAGGCCTGGGGCGGCTGCTTTTTCGGGCGGCAGGCGCGGGATCTTCGGCTCCCGGGCAGTTGGGCGTCTCCGGCATGGCATTCCCGCACGTCGTGCCCGTCCAGGGTGACGCGCCCGCCGTCCACATCCCGGAAGCGGGAAGCAGGTGGCAGAGGGTGATTTTCCCGCCGCCGGAGGGCCGGGGGAGCGTTCCAATATCGCCATGTTTGCGATCCCGTTGCTGGCGGAGCGGGAGAGCCTGCGGCATTCCCTGCGCCAGGGCTGGTTTCTGCTGCTGGGCGTCGCCGTTGTGGTGAGGCTGACGCTGCTGCGCACCGGCACGGGGGCTCTCGGCAGCGCGAACTATGCCAAGCTCACGCCGCTGCGGTTCGGCAGCCTCTTCCTCTCCGGGGCGGTGGCCATCACCGCCATGGTGCTGCCCGGCATCTCCGGCTCCTTCATTCCGCTGATCGCGGGGGTATACATCCCCACCGTCCGGGCTGTCCACAGCTTCCTGCGGCTCCGGATGGATTGGTTCCCGGCCTCTGCGCCCTGGGCCTCGGCATCCTTGCGGGGTGGGGCTCTCCATCCACGCCATCCGCACCGCCCTGTGGAAGTACCGGGGGAGACGGTCTGGCTGATCCTGGGGTTGATGCTGGGCTCCCTCTATGCCATCGCGGGCGGCCCTGCCAGCCTGGATCCACCCTTGCCGCCCACGGATCTCACGACCTTTCAGCTTCCGGCCTTCGCGCTGGGTGCGGTCATCCTGCTGGCGCCGGAATGCCGAGAAAAGCCATGGAGCGGCAGGAATACAAGCGCTGCGCCATGCAGAAAGGGGAAGACTGTCATGGATCCGGACTGGAGTATGCTGTGCTGGATACAGGATGCCATGGCCTGCCCCTTTCTGGACTTTCTGATGCGGAAGATCACCGCCCTGGGAAATGGCGGTGCCGTCTGGCTGGCGGCGGCAGGGGGCTTTCTCTGCACGAAGAGATACCGCGGCAGGGCATCGCCTGACCTTCCGCTGGGGGCGCAGAGCCATGGACAGGCAGACGCCCTTGGGGGCCGGACTCTGAAAAGCCGCCGCGCCCGGGAAGACTGCGGCAAAGCCGCAGTCCCCGCCAAACGATCCTCCGATCCCGGAAGGGAAGCGCCACGCAGAGAACGCATGCCCGGAGCCAGAGCGGCTCCGGGCATGCTCCCTTTCTGTCCGGAGAGTTCACGGAAAGGGAGAAGGCATCTCCCCTTGACTTTTTCCAGCGGTCGCATTACAATAATTACAACTAACGAGCGTTAGTTAGCGGAAAACGGCGCGGCCAGACAGTTGTGCCGGGATGCGCACTTCACAGAGAGAAAGCGGAGGCGGCCCATGCCGCAGATGAACAAGGGCGGAAAATTTATCTTCGGGGCATCGGTGATCCGCCGGGACGGTCTGGTGCGCTTTCCGCCCCAGGCGGCGGAGGAGTACCGCATCGCTTCGGAGGGGAGGGTATACCTCTTCACGGGAAGCCGGTCGACAGGCGGTTTCTGCGTGACGCGGCAGGGCCTGCTCCTGCCCTCCAAGCTGGGGCACATCCTCACGGAGCTGACGGAGCTCCTGCGCTGCGAAGTCCCGGCCGGAACCTTCCTCCGCTACAAGGGCCGCTCCTACTGCTGGACGGCTGTCTCGGAGCGCGGTGAGATCCGGCTGACGGAGGACATGCTGGCGTTCCTCCGGCTGGAGCCGGGGATGCATCTGCTGTCCATCCGCAGCAGCGATATCGCCTTCACCATGGGCGCGAAGGGCCCCCTTCTGGAGAGGGCCGCCCGCTTCCAAGGAGAGATCCCGCTGTTCTGAGACGGGAGAAAACCGGCCGCAGAAGGAACGCCGCCCCCTCCGCCGCGCGGAGAAGCCGGGACGGGGGAAGGGAACGCGGCAGAAGGAGGAAACACCATGCAGACGATTCTGATCATTGACGACGATGTTGCCATCGGAAACCTGGAGCAGGAGATCCTGGAGCAGGCGGGCTACGCCGTGCGCCGCGCTTATTCCGGCACGGAGGCCCTGCTTGCGCTGCAGGGGAGCCACCCGGATCTCATCCTGCTGGATCTGATGCTGCCGGGCCTTCCCGGCGAGGAAGTCCTGCCGCGGATACAGGGCATTCCGGTGATCGTGGTCAGCGCCAAGACCTCCGTGCAGGACAAGGTTGGGCTGCTGCTGGGCGGCGCGGCGGATTACCTCACCAAGCCCTTCGACCCGGAGGAGCTGCTGGCCCGGGTCGCCGTGCGGCTGCGGGAGGCCGCCCGTTCCCCGCTGGCGGCGGTCTACACCTGCAGGGATCTGACGCTGGACACGGCGTCCCACGCCGTCCTGTCCGGCGGCACGCCGGTCTCGCTGACCCGGACGGAGTACGCCATCCTGAAGCTGCTGATGCAGAATCCCGGCCAGGTGCTGGCCAAGTCCGTGCTGCTGGATCGCATCAGCGAGGATACGCCGGACTGTACGGAAAACTCCCTGAAGACCCACGTCAGCAACCTCCGCGGCAAGCTGCGGGACGCGGCGGGCCGGGACTATGTGGAGGCGGTCTGGGGCATCGGCTTCCGCCTGAGGGCGGAATCTTAACGGTTTCTGGAGGATTTCCTTGACCGCTTCCATGACATTTGCCTGCTACCATTCCGGTATCAAGCAAAGGAGGTATTTCGAATGGAATACGTGCTGGAAACCAAAGCGCTCTGTAAGCGCTACCGGGATTTCACGGCGCTGAACGGCCTGGAGATGCATATCCCCAAGGGAGCGATCTACGGCTTCGTGGGCCGGAACGGTGCCGGGAAAACGACGCTGATCCGCCTCATCTGCGGCCTGCAGGAGCCCACCGGCGGCGGCTTTACCCTCTACGGCGTGAAGAACACGGACGCCGGGATCGGGTGCTGCCGCCGCCGGATGGGCGCGGTGGTGGAGACCCCGTCCATCTACCTGGACATGACGGCGGAGGAGAACCTCCGCCAGCAGTATCTGGTGCTGGGGCTTCCCTCAATGGACGGCATCCCGGAGCTCCTGCACCTGGTGGGGCTGGACGGCACCGGGGCAAAGAAGGCGAAAAACTTTTCCCTGGGTATGCGCCAGCGGCTGGGCATCGCCGTGGCGCTGGCGGGAAGCCCGGATTTCCTGGTGCTGGACGAGCCGGTCAACGGCCTTGACCCCCAGGGCATCATCGAGATGCGGGAGCTGATCCTGACACTCAACCGGGAGCACGGCATCACCGTTCTGATCTCCAGCCACATCCTCGACGAGCTCTCCCGCCTTGCCACCCACTACGGCTTCCTCGACGGCGGCAGTATGGTGAAGGAGATGAGCGCGGAGGAGCTGGAGCTGCGCTGCCGCAAGTGCGTCCGGGCGGAGGTCACCAGCGCGAAGCTCCTGGCCCGGGTGCTGGATCGCATGGGCGTGGACTACCGGATCGTGGATGACTCCCACGCGGACATCTTTTCCGATGTGCCCGTGACGAGGCTGACGCTGGAGGCCCAGCGGGAGAACTGCGAGATCTACTCCCTGCGGGAGCGGGACGAGAGCCTGGAGAGCTTTTACATGAATCTGATGGGGGGTGCGCACCATGCTTAAACTGCTTCGGGCCAACTTCTTCCGCCTCTGGCAGAGCAAGGCGCTGTGGCTGTGTACCGGCGGCGCCTTCGCCTTCTCCACGGCCTTTCTGCTGAAGCTCCAGGTGGACGGCGGCACGGCCCTGGATGAGGTCTTCTGCCAGGTCTTCCCCTTCCTTCCCCTGCTGTACGCCGCCTTCCTGAGCCTTTTCCTGGGGACGGAGTACCAGGACGGGACGCTGCGCAACAAGATCGTCACCGGCCACGCCCGCTGGAAGGTCTACGCCGCGTCGCTGCTCTCCGGCATCGCCGGCTGCTGGGTGATCCTGCTGGGCTGGCTGCTGAGCGCCCCCATCGGGGCCCTGAAGTTCGGCTGGTTCAGGGCCCCGGCGGCGGGCCTTGCGCTGGAGCTGGCGGTGGCACTGGGCATCGTGGCGGCCCTTGCGGCCGTCCTCACCCTGCTGGGGATGTTGCTGCCCAACCGGGCGGTGGCGGCGGTGCTGGCGATGCTGCTGGCGCTGGGCCTTCTGCTGCTGGGCAGCGTCTTCTACAACACCCTCTGCGAGCCGGAGTATCTCAGCGGCCTGGTCATGACCGACAACGGCATCGAGATGGGGGAGCCCAGCCCCAACCCCAACTACGTCTCCGGCACGATGCGGACGGTGTTCCAGTTCCTGGTGGACACCCTGCCCACCGGCCAGTCCATCCTGCTGGCCAACCAGGAGCTGGGGCGGCCGGGGCTTTCCCTGGCGGCCTCCGCTGGCATCGCGCTGCTGTGCTCCGGCTGCGGCACCGCCGCCTTCCGGAGGAAGGATCTGAAGTGAGGAGGTCTGGAGATGGGATGGATCGTGCTGACGGCGGCCCTGGCCCTGGCGGTGCTGGTACTGGGGCTGTACCTCCTCTCCCTGCGCCGCTCTCTGGGGGAGGTGGCGGAGGAGCTGGAGGAGAAGCTGCGGACGGATACGAACACCCTTATCTCCATTTCCACCGGAGACCGGGCCGTCCGGGCGCTGGCCTCCCGGATCAACCGGCAGCTTCGCACGCTCCGGCGGGAGCGGGTGCGGCTGCAGACCGGGAACGACGAGCTGATGACCGCCGTGACAAATATCTCCCACGACCTGCGCACACCGCTGACGGCGGTCTGTGGGTATCTCGACCTGCTGGAGCGGGAGCCGCAGTCCGAGAAGTCCGCGCGGTATCTCGCCGTCATCCGGGAGCGGACGGACGCCATGCGGAGCCTGACGGAGGAACTCTTCCGCTACTCCCTCATCACCTCCACGGCGGACGCCCTGCAGGCGGAGACGGTCTCCCTGAACGATATCCTGGAGCAGAGCCTTGCCGGTTTCTACGGCGCGCTGTCCGCCCGGGGCATCGCCCCGGAGATCCGGCTGCCGGAGGAGCGGATCCTCCGGCGGCTGGATGCCGCCGCGCTGCGGCGGGTCTTTGACAACATCCTGAGCAATGCCGTCAAGTACTCCAGCGGCGACCTGGCCGTCGCCCTGCTGCCGGATGGCACGGTCACCTTCTCAAACCGTGCGCCGTCCCTCAGCTGCGTCCAGGCTGAGCGGCTCTTTGACCGCTTCTACACCGTGGAAACGGCCAGGAATTCCACCGGCCTGGGGCTCTCCATTGCCAAGCTCCTGACGGAGCGGATGGGCGGTACAGTCACGGCGGAGTACCGGGACGGAAGACTGCGGATCCGCGCGGCCTTTCCCGCACCGGCGGCAGGGAGCAGCGGGGAATGAGCGCCGCCCGCGGGAATAGCGGCAGCTGCCTCTTATGGCGGGGCGCTCCCGGCTCGTTGAAAGGAGAAGCGATGAAAGAGCTTGTGGTATATGTTCACGGGAAGGGCGGCTCGGCGGAGGAAGCGGAGCACTACCGCGCCCTCTTCCCGGGCCGGGAGGTGATCGGATTCGATTACCGCTCCCAGACCCCCTGGGAGGTCCGGGAGGAGTTCCCGGCGTTCTTCGCCGGGCAGCGGAGGGACTGCGGCTCCCTTACGCTGGTGGCCAACAGCATCGGTGCGTTTTTCTCCCTGTCCTCCCTGGGGGAGGGGCTGGTGGAGAGGGCGTACCTCATCTCCCCGGTGGTGGATATGGAGCGGCTGATCCGCGATATGATGACATGGGCCCGTGTCACGGAGGAGGAGCTGCGGGAGCGAAGGGAGATCCCCACGGACTTCGGTGAAATGCTCTCCTGGGACTACCTTCGCTTCGTGCGGGAGCACCCCATCACCTGGCACGTTCCCACCCGCATCCTCTACGGTGAGCGGGATCACCTGACATCGCGGAAGACCATCTTCGCCTTCGCCGGGAGGATCGGCGCGGAGCTGACGGTGATGCCGGGCGGGGAGCACTGGTTCCACACGGAGGAGCAGTTGCGCTTCCTGGACGCCTGGATCCTGAGCGGCAGGGAGGCATGACGGCGCGGCGGCTGATCGCCGTGCCCCACGGATCAAACGGAAAGGCGGCAGGGAGGGGGTACCCTCCCCGCCGCCTTTCCCTGGGCTTTTGACAGGTATGAATCGAACGAATGCCCGAATTCCCCAAATGCGTCCCTTCCCGACAGGGAAAACTTTGTGAGGGTTCCATGAAATCCCGCCTTCCGGCGGCAATGCCGGAAGAAAAGGCTTGACAGCGGGCGGATCCGTCTTTTATAATACGCCGGACGCCGCGGAGAAACGATCACGCGGCCAAAGGAAAGGGGGAAACGGAAGTGCTCTATCACCTGAAGAACGCAAGGATCCTGCGGGACGGCGTGCTCCGTTCCGTGGACGCTGTGGTTTCCGGCGGGACGATCATTTCCATGGGGAAGCGTGTTTTCTGCCCCGGTGATGCTGTTTCCATTGATCTTCATAATGCGGTTTTATTTCCCGGTTTCGTGGATGTGCATGTACATCTTCGAGAACCGGGATTTTCTTATAAGGAGACCATCCGCAGCGGTACCCTGGCGGCGGCCCACGGGGGCTTTGCCCATGTGGCCAGCATGCCGAACCTGGATCCCGTGCCGGACTGCCCGGCGGCCCTGGCGGTGCAGCTGGCCTGCATCGCGGAGACGGCGGCGGTACACGTCCACCCCTACGGGGCCATCACGGCAGGGGAGAGGGGAGAGCGGATGGCAGACCTTGCCGGCATGGCGCCGGAGGTCATCGCCTTCTCCGACGATGGGAAGGGCGTCCAGTCCGAGAGCCTCATGCGTGAGGCCATGGCGGAGTGCCGCCGCCTGGGGAAGCTCCTGGCGGCTCACTGCGAGGATAACCGCCTCCTCCGGGGCGGATACCTCCACGACGGGGCTTACGCCCGGGCCCACGGCCATCGTGGCATCTGCTCTGAGAGCGAGTGGGGCCCCATCGCCCGGGATCTCCGGCTGGCGGAGGAGACCGGCTGCGCCTACCACGTCTGCCACGTCTCTACCCGGGAGAGCGTTTCCCTCCTGCGGGATGCCAAGCGCCGGGGGGTGAACGTGACCTGCGAGACCGCCCCCCACTATCTGGTCTTCACGGAGGAGGATCTGCAGGAGGACGGCCGCTTCAAGATGAACCCGCCCCTCCGGAGCCCGGCAGACCGGGAAGCGCTCATCGAGGGATTGCTGGACGGTACCATCGACATGCTGGCCACCGACCACGCTCCCCACAGCCGGGAGGAGAAGGCCCGGGGCCTGGCGGGAAGCGCCATGGGTGTTGTGGGGCTGGAGACGGCCTTCGCCGCCTGCTATACCCACCTGGTGCGGCCTGGCATTCTGTCCCTTGCGCGGCTGGTGGAGCTGATGCACGGCGCGCCGATGCGCCGCTTCGGCTGCGGGACGGAGCTGGCCGTGGGGCAGGCGGCGGATCTCACGGCCTTCGACCTGGAGGCGCGCTACACGGTGGATCCGGAGCACTTCCTCTCCCTGGGGCGGGCCACGCCCTTCGCCGGGACGGAGCTCTGGGGCGTCTGCCGCCTGACCATGATCGGCGGGAAGCCCATATGGAAGGAGGAGACCCTGTGAAGGAAGTTACCTATACAGTATCGGAAAATGAACGGATGACGGCGGATGTCTTCCGCCTCCGCCTTGCGGGGGACAGCAGCGCCGTCACGGCCCCGGGGCAGTTCCTGGAGCTGCGGCTGCCGGGCTTCTTCCTGCGGCGGCCCATCTCCGTCTGCGACTGGGAGGAGGGGAGCGTGACGCTCCTCTGCAAGGCCGTGGGCGGCGGCACGGATTGGCTCTCCCACTGCGCCCTCGGCCAGCAGATCGACGCCCTGGCGGGCCTCGGCAACGGCTTCGACCCCGCCGCCTGCGGGGAGCACCCCCTCCTGGTGGGCGGCGGCATTGGGATCGCACCCCTCTACGGCCTGGCCCGGCGGCTCCTGGCGGCAGGGAAGCGGCCCATGGCCGCCCTGGGCTTCCCCTCGGCGGGGGAGAGCTTCTACGAAGCCGAGTTCCGGGCCCTGGGGCTGGAGACCCACATCGCCACGGCGGACGGCAGCCGGGGCGCCCCGGGCTTCGTAACGGACGCCCTGCCGGAGGGCTGGGACAGCTTCTGCGCCTGCGGGCCGCTGCCCATGCT
>CAKTSC010000035.1 GCA_934597465.1 uncultured Dysosmobacter sp. | reverse complement strand
GCAGAGCACGTTGCCGAAGGGGTTGACGGTCTTGCAGCTCTTGTAGGTCCAGTCGCCGGCCTCGATGGTGGCGCGGATGCCGCCGCCGTTCATCACGGCCACGTCGCAGTCCAGGTTCGCGACCTCGTTGATGTACCAATAGAAGGCGTCGGCGTTGAGGTCGAAGAGGTTGGTGGCACCCTTGCGGACGGCGCGGTTGCCCTCGGCGTCGTTGATGGTGAACTCGATGTCGGTCTCGGCGATCTTCTCGCCCAGCATGCCCTTCACCTTGTCCATCCAGGTCTTCTGCAGGGCGGCGACCTTCTCGTCGGAGCCCGCATACTCCTTGGTGAGCTTGGTGGTGATGGTGCCGTTGGCGGAAATGGTCATCTCGCCGATGGCGGCGAAGTAGGAGCCGGTCTGGGTCAGCACCACGGTGTTGCCCGCCTTATCCTTGACCTGCTTCATCTCCACGGTGGAGTGGGAGTGGCCGTCGATGAAGGCATCCAGGCCGGTGGTGTGGGCGATGACTTCCTCGGAAGTCCAGGGCTGGGAGGAGGGATCGTCACCCAGGTGGCCCAGGGCGATAACATAGTCGGCCTCCTTGGAGGCGGCGTCGATGGCCTTCTGGACGGAGGCGTAGAGGGCGGCGCCGTCCTTGCCGGCGGCGATGCCGTAGATGTACTTGCCGTTCGCGTCCTGGAAGTAGGCGGGGGTGGACTTGGTGAAGGACTCCGGCGTGGTGATGCCGATGAAGGCTACCTTGGTGCCGTTCATGTCGAAGACCTTATAGCTGTCCAGCACGGAGTCGCCCACAACGCCGTTCTTCTCGTGGTAGAAGTTGCAGGAGACATAGGGGAACTTGGCTTCCTTGACGGTGGCCAGGGTGCGCGCCATGCCGTAGTCAAACTCATGGTTGCCCAGGGTGGCCAGGTCATAGCCCGCGGCGTTCATCAGCTGAACGATGGTCTTGCCCTCGTCCATGCCGCCGTAGGCGGTGCCCTGAATATGATCGCCGGCATCCACCAGGAGAACCTGCTTGCCGGCCTTCTGGTAGTCCTGCTTCATGGCGGAAACGGTCGCGTAGCTGAGGGTCTTGTCGATGTAGGTGTGGACGTCGTTGGTGTAGATCACCGTGATCTCGGACTTGGCCGCGGTGGTCGTGACTTCCTCGGCCCCGGCGGTGACGGTCAGCGCGAGCATCATCACCATCGCCAGAAGCAGAGCGAGCAGTCTGCGGGTCTTCTTCATGATCGATTTACCTCCTCAAATACTTTGGGATGCTCCCAAGCGCTTCCAGTATACCACGCTTTTCCGGAAAAAGAAACCGGGGGCGGGCGGGTTGCGGAGCAATGGGATTAGAATTTCTCCGTTGTTTTTTGTGCAGCTTGTCCATATGTGTTTTTCGCGTAGAAACAAACGTCCTCGTAGTCTCCTTTCCTGGCGGAATGGAAGGCGTGCGTTCCCGGTGTGGGGCGGGGCGGAGGCGCGGAAGCCCGGCAGTCTGCGAGGCGGGAGCTTCCCTTCCGGCGGCGGGGCGGGCACTGGCGGTTCCGGATAAAAAACAGCGGGGAAGGCAGTGGGATTTCCGCCCTTTTTTCCGCAGGTCGGACTGGATATTTTCCCCGGAACGTGCTATGATGCTCTCCGGAGAATCGGATGGCCCCGCCCGGAGGGGCGGGAGATCCGCGCACTGCGCGGGAGAGGGAGGAAACTGCCATGAAAACCCTGCTGCGGGGCGGCACCGTTGTGAACGCCGACGGCTGCCGCCGAATGGATGTCCTGCTGGAAGGAGAGAAGATCCTTCAGGTGGGCCGGAGGCTCTCCGGCGCGGATCAGGTGGCGGATGTATCCGGCTGCCTGCTCTTCCCCGGCTTTGTGGACGGGCGCACCCACTTCGGCCCCGGCGGGGAGCCCGCTCCGGCGGACGACTTCGCCTCCGGCAGCCGCGCCGCCCTGCGGGGCGGCACCACCACGGTGGTGGATTTCGCCTGCCCGGAGGGGGACGAGACCCTCTCCACCGCCCTGGCCCGCCGCCAGCGGGAGGCCGAGGGCCGCTCCTTCTGCGACTACGGCCTGCACATGACCCTGCCCCGGTGGGATGAGAGCGTCCGGGCCCAGCTGCCGGAGATCTTCGCGGCGGGGGTGTCCTCCTTCCGCTTCTATCTGGACGCCCGGCAGAGCCTGGACGACGGGGCGCTGTACCTGGCCCTGAAGTACCTGAAGCGGCTGGGGGGCGTGGCGGCCTTCCACTGTGAGAACGGCGCCCTCATCGCCGCCATGGAGCGGGAGCGCCTGGCCGCCGGGAAGACCGGGGCGGCCAGCTTCCCCATGTCCCGGCCGGAGGAGGCCGAGGCGGAGGCCGCCGGACGGCTGCTGCGCATCGCCCAGGCGGCGGACGCGCCGGTGATCCTGAGCCCCATCACCTGCCGGGAGTCCCTGGCGGAGGTGGAGCGGGCCCGGAAGCGGGGCCAGACCGTTTACGCCTCTACCTGCCCCCAGCACCTGCTGCTGGACGACAGCGTTTACTACGAGGGGGAGGGCGCGGGCCGCTACGTCTGCGCGCCGCCCCTGCGCGACCAAAGCCAGCAGGAGCCCCTGTGGAAGGCCCTGCGGCGGGACAGCATCCAGGCCGTAGCCAGCAGCCACCGGGCCTTCACCCTGCGGCAGAAGGAGACCGATCCCCAGGACTTCCCCGCCATCCCTGCCGGGCTTCCCGGGGCGGAGAACCGGGGGGAGCTGCTCTACACCTTCGGTGTGGGGGCGCGGCGGCTGGCGGCGGAGGATCTCTGCCGCGTGCTCTCCGAGGCCCCGGCCCGGCTCTGCGGGCTCTACCCCCGGAAGGGTGTTCTTCAGGCCGGGAGCGACGCGGACATCGTGGTCTACGATCCCCGGGCCAGCCACGTGATCCGGGCGGACGACAGCCTCTCCCGGGCGGACTACAACCCCTACGAGGGCTTCGTCACCGCCGGAGGCGTCACCCAGGTCTATCTCCGGGGACAGCTGGCGGTGGATCAGGGGGCCGTCACCGGCGAGGCCGGGGGACGGTACCTGGCGCGGGGAAAGAACAGCTTGTAATCAGAAAACTCGGAAGCGCCCTGCCGGCGGCAGGGCGCTTCGTGTATCTTTTGAGGGAGTTCCGCTTGGACGGTGGGGATTCCAGGGGACTGGCGGGGCCTCTCAGGAGGTTCGGCTTGCAGGGCGGTGCGTGAAAAAGGGACTGCCGGGGGGGCAGTCCCTTCGCTTTTCTCAGCCCTCGGCGGGCTCTTCCCACTCCACGTCGATGATCTGGGCGTCCTTGAACTCGATGTAGCGGCTCTTGAGGATGTAGTCGCTCTTGCCCACGCGGACTTCCTGCTTGGCGATCTCGGTCTTCAGGGCGGCGCTCTGGAGGATGTGGGCCTCCACGGTGAAGTAGAGGTTGACGCTGTTGGGATCCACCACCCAGGTGCCGTCCGGGCCCAGGACGCAGTAATCGGCCCGCTCCACGCTCTGGATGTAGCCGTCGTACAGGGCGCCGGAGGCCATCAGCTGGGAGGGCAGGTGCTTCTGGCAGGTCTCGTAGAGGGCGGCGTCCACCCCCTCGCAGAGGACGGTATAGCGGACGGTGACGGTGCTGGCCTCACCGGCGGCCCCGCCGCCGCGGTTCATGTACTTCCAGCCCACGAAGGCCACCACCAGCACGATGAGCACCACGGCGATGACATCCACAACGTTGAACTTATGCTTCTTCTGTTCCATGGTCAAACTCCTTCGGAAGGGCGGCGGCCTTGACCTGGCTCCCTTCCCATTGTATAATATCGGAATCGGGCGCTCCGGGGACGCCGCGCGTTCTCGGAATGCTCCCCCATTGTACCGTATTTCCCCGAAATACACAAGCACAAATTCCGCGGCGCGGAAGAAAGGTGTTTTTCTATGAAGGTCATCCATCTCATCAGCGGCGGCGACTCCGGCGGGGCCAAGACCCACGTTCTCAGCCTGCTGCAGCATCTGAACGAGAGCATCACGGCCCAGCTGGTCTGCTTCCGGGACGGGCCCTTCGCGGAGGAGGCCCGGGGCATGGGCATCCCCGTGGAGATCATGGGGGGCAACAACATCCCCCGGCTCCGCCGCCAGCTGACGGAGTATATCCGGGCGGGAGGCTACGAGGTCATCCACTGTCACGGGAGCCGGGCCAACATGGTGGGGGCCCTGCTGCGCAAGACCACGGGGCTGCCGGTGGTGAGCACCGTTCACAGCGACTATAAGCTGGACTACATGGGCCGCCCCTTCGCCCGGCTGACCTTTGGGGCCATCAACGCCTGGGCGCTGCGGAAGCTGGACTACCGCATCGGCGTCTCCGACGCCATGGTGGATCTGCTGATCTCCCGGGGCTTTGCCCCCGACCGCTTCTATGCCATCTACAACGGCATCGACTTCTCCCCCGCCCCGCCCCAGGGCGACCGGCTGCCCTACCTCCGCTCCCTGGGGGCGGACGTGGACGGGGACAGCGTGGTGGTGGGCATCGCCGCCCGGCTGAACCCGGTGAAGGACATGTCCACCCTGATCCGGGGCTTTGCCCTGGCCCACGAGAGCTGCCCGCGGCTGCGGCTGGTCATCGCCGGGGACGGCGAGGAGCGGGAGAAGCTGGGGGCGCTGGCGCGTGAGCTGGGGGTGGAGCGCGAGGTCACCTTTGCCGGATGGATCAGCGGCGGCATGGATCGCTTCTACTCGGCGCTGGACATCAACGCCCTCACCTCCCTCTCCGAGACCTTCCCCTATGCCCTGACGGAGGGGGCCCGCTTCCACCTGGCCACGGTGGCCACCGCCGTGGGGGGCATCCCCTACCTCATCGACCAGAACGTGAACGGTTTCCTCTTCTTCCCTGGGGACGCCGAGACCCTGGGGCGGCATCTGGCGGCCCTGGGCAATGACGACGCCCTGCGGCGGGACATGGGGGAAAAGCTCTTTGAGAAGGCGTCCCGGGAGTTCTCCATCCAGAAGACGGTGGACACCCAGCTGCACATCTACCGGGAGATCCTGCGCCAGAGCCGGCGGGAGCGGAAGGCCCGGGACGGCGTGGTGGTCTGCGGGGCCTACGGCCGGGGCAACGCCGGGGACGACGCCATTCTGGAGGCCATTCTGCAGGAGATGCGCGCCATCGACCCGGACATGCCGGTGACGGTGCTCTCCAAGGATCCCGCCGCCACCCGCCTTGCCTACCGGGTGCGCTCCATCCACCGCTCCCACGTGCTCTCCTGGCGGCGGGCCATGCGGCAGAGCGTGCTCTACCTCAACGGCGGCGGGAGCCTCATCCAGGATGTCACCTCCCGGCGCTCCCTCTGGTACTACCTCTTCAACATCCGCTCCGCCCATGCCTTGGGCTGCCGGGTGCAGATGTACGGCTGCGGCATCGGCCCCGTGACCCGGGACAACCACCGCCGCATGGCCGCCCGGACGCTGAACCGCTGCGTGGACGTCATCACCCTGCGGGAGCCGGACTCCCAGGCGGAGCTTGCCGCCATGGGCGTCACGAAGCCCCGGATCCTCCTCACCGCCGATCCGGCCCTGACCCTGGCCGCCGCCCGGGAGGACGAGACGGACAGCGTGCTGCTGCGGGCGGGGATCCCGCCCCACGGGAAGCACCTGTGCTTCGCCCTGCGGCGCTGGCCGGGCTTTGAGGAGAAGGCCCCCACCATCCGGGCGGCGGCCGCCTACGCCTATGAGACCTACGGCCTGACGCCGGTCTTCCTCTCGGTGGAGAAGCACCAGGATCCCGGGGCCGGACGGCTGGCCGCCCAGGGACTGGAGATCCCCCACTACTTCCTGGACGACGCGGGCGGGGCGGGCACCATCATCGGGGCCCTCTCCCGGATGGAGGCGGTGGTCTCCATGCGGCTTCACGCGCTGATCTTCGCCGCCGGGCAGGGCATTCCCCTGGCGGGCATCGTCTACGATCCCAAGGTCTCCGCCTTCCTGCGCTACATCGGGCAGGAGCAGTTCGCGGATCTCTCCGCCCTGACGGCGGAGGGTCTCTGCCGCATGATCGACCGGGCGGTGGAGCAGTCCCGGGACACCGCCGGACAGGCGGAGGCCGTGCGGCGGCTGCGGGAGATGGAGCGGGGCAACCAGGACAGCGCCCGGCGGCTGCTGGGGCTGGACTGAGGGCGAACCCACTTTTTGCAGAACAGCCAAACACGGAAGAACGCCCGGCGGGACGCTTGTCCCGCCGGGCGTTTTCACGCGCTTCCCGTCTCTCCGCCGGAGAGGCTCCGCTGCACGGCGATGGTGGCCAGGGTGTCCCCCAACTGGGTGAGGATGGCCGCCGCCAGGGAGAGCTCCCGGTCGCTGAGGCACCGGGCCATGGCCGCCGCCAGGGTGCTGACGGCGGTGGGCAGAGCCAGCTCGCAGGGACGGGCGCGCTCAGAGATCTCCGTGGGCAAGGCGTCTCCCTCCCCGGATGCCGGGCCTTGGCCCGGCGGATGCCCCGGGCGCGGCTGTCCCCGGCCCGGGAGGAGGGGGCGCGATCCCGGGGCGCTCCCCTCCCCTGCCAGGATATGCGGCGGCGGCTCAGGGGTTCCGGCGCTCCGGCGGGACGGACAGGGGGAAGACCGTCAGCTTCTCGCTGCCGTCCCAGAGGGCCAGGAGCACCTCGCCCTCGTCCCGGAAGCCCTGGCGCAGCAGGGCCCGGTGCACCCAGGCGGTCTCCTTGCCGGAGCGGCGGATGTTCTCCGGCAGGAGGCGGCCATCCAGGATGAAGGGGATCTGGAGGAGGGACTGGCTGGGCTTGAGATCCAGATCCTCCGGGGTGGCGGGGCGGGCGGTCTCCTTGGGCAGGAAGCTGACGGAGCCGTTGTGCTCCAGCACCGCCGTCTGGATGTCATTGAGGTCGAAGTAGCCCGCGATGCGGCAGTAGGTGAGGAACTCGTTGAGATCCAGCCGGGCCCGCTTCAGGTTGTCCCGGCGGATAACGCCCTGATCCAGCAGCACCAGGGGCTTGCCGGAGAGGAAGGCCCGGGCCCGGAGGGACTTGTTGCCCAGGATCGAGATGCCCCAGGCGGCAAGGCCCCAGAGGAGCATGGCGAGAAGGGGCTGCTGGGGGTTTTCCAGCTCCGTGGCCAGCTCCGCCGCGATGGAGCCGATGGTGATGCCCACCACGTAGTCAAAGAGTGTCATCTGGGAGACCTGCTTATTGCCCATGAGCTTTGTGAGCAGGAACATGACGGCGAGGGAGACCAGGGTCGCCAGCGCCGTCCCGCCCAAAGATCGGAGGATGTCCATTTCCGCTCCCTTCCGGAGGGAAAAAGAAGCTCCCTCCCGTTGCGTTCAGCAGGAGGGAGTTTTCCCGGATGGGGGCGGGCTTATTCCTTCTTCCCCGGCACCGGCGGAGGCGGCGGGGTCTCGTCGGCGTGGAAGTGGTTGGTGTGGACGTTGATGTACTGGGCCTTCAGCTTGGAGTAGAGGATGGTCTGGCTGGAGTAGAGCCCGGTGTAGCCGGAGAGCATGTAGCTGATGCCGCAGGCCAGGGCAAAGGCCAGCAGGCCCCCGGCGCCGAAGAGCTCCACCGCCAGGAAGATGGAGGCCGTGGGGCAGTTGACGCAGCCGCAGAAGACGGCGACCAGGCCAATGGCGGCGCTGAAGCCCGCGGGAAGGCCCAGGAGCGGCCCCATCACGCAGCCGAAGGTGGCCCCGATGAAGAAGGAGGGCACCACCTCGCCGCCCTTGAAGCCCGCGCCCAGGGTCAGGGCGGTGAGGCCGATCTTCCAGAGGAAGGCCGTGGGATGGGCCCAGCCCTGCTCCACGGCGGCGCGGACGATGTCCATGCCCGCGCCGTTATAGTCCCCGCTGCCGGAGAGATAGGTCAGCGCGATGACGAGAATCCCGCCCACGGCGGCCCGGAGATAGGGATTGGGGATACGCTTGCGGTATTGGGATCCCACCGCGTGGAGGGCATTGCAGAAGAGGACGGAGACCAGGGCGCAGAGGGCCGCCAGCAGCGCCACCCGCACCATGAGCCAGGGATCGATCTCCGGCACTGTGACGCGGAAGCGGGTGGGGGCCACCCCCAGGAGGAGGGAGACCCCATAGGCCACCACGGAGGCGGTGAAGCAGGGCACGAAGGCCACGTGGTAGAAGACCCCCACGCTGATGACCATGATGGAGAACATGGTGGCAGCCAGGGGCGTGCCGAAGAGGGCGGAGAAGAAGGCCGCCATGCCGCAGAGGGTGGCCGTCCGCAGATCCCGGTCGTCCAGGCGGAAGAGCCGCCCGGTGTGGTAGCCGATGGTGCCGCCCATCTGGAGGGCGGCGCCCTCCCGGCCGGAGCTGCCGCCGCAGAGGTGGGTCAGCACCGTGCCGAGGAAGATGGCGGGCAGCAGCAGGATGGGGAGGGGCTTTCCGGCGTGGACGGCGTCGATGACATCGTCCGTGCCCTTGCCCTCGGTTTTCGTGAGATGATAGAAGCCCGCAATGGCAAGGCCCGCCACGGGCAGCAGCCATAGAAGCCAGGGATTGCCCAGGCGGAGCTCCGTCACGCAGTCGATGCCCTTATGGAAGGCGGTGCCGATGAGGCCGCAGGCAAGGCCCGTCACCGCCGCGAGAGCCAGCCACTTGAGAAGGGCCCGCAGGTAGAGCCAGGCCTTTTGCAGCCAATGGCGCAGGGAGGTCTCCATGCTCAGTCCTGCTCCTCCCCGCCCTGGGCGGGGGCGGAGACGGTTTCCGCCGGGCCCTCCAGCCGCTCGGGATGGGCCAGGAGCTGGCGCAGCGTCACGGCGAAGCGGGCGTACTCCACCCCGGTGCAGATGCGCTCGTCCATGACGATGCCGAGGGGCAGGGCCTTCTTCCGCTTGCCGGGCTCCCGGCCGAAGGCCACCTCGGGCTTGCCCATGCAGACGAAGACGCTGGTGGTGCCGAACTCATAGCAGTGGTGGTAGATGGAGCGGGTCTTGATAGAGGCCAGGTTGGTGATGAAGAGGCTGGTGTGGAAGGGGCTCAGGTCGATGACCTTCCGGGGCAGGATGCCGAGCCTGTCCATGAGGTAGGCCCCCCGGAAAATGAGCCAGGCAAGGCCCGGCACGGAGAAGGCCACGTTCACGAAGCGGTCTGTGGCGTTATTGTGCTCCTTCCGGGCGTTGCAGTCGATGGCGGCGCGGATCTTCTCCGTGATGGAGAAGACATCGTCCGTGGGTTCCAGGAAGATCTTGAGGACGGTCTCGTCCGGGGTGCCGTCCGCCCGGGTCTTCAGCATCACGAAGCTGACGCAGAAGTGGTTTCTTTTGTAGATCTTGCTGTTCATGATGAAGTAGTTCACCTTGGGGTGCTGCAGGAAGGCCCGGTAGTAGGCGGCGATCAGCAGGCTCATGTGGGTGACGCCCCGGCCCTCCCGGCGCTTCTCCCGGATGTACTTGCGGATGACGTCCTCATCCGCAGTCTCGGTGGTCATATTCTGGGCATCGTAGCGCTTGGGCATGACGTAGGGCAGCGCCTGCACCACGGCGGAAAGGCCCTTTACTCTGGTTCCGTCCGGTCTCATGCGGTATCCTCTCTCCCTCGGGCAAGGTTTGCCCGGAAATTCGGTGGAAATTGTTAAGAAATCGTTAATTCCGATCCTCTGTGATTATATCCGCTTTTTTCCGGGATTGCAACTTAAAATCCCTTATATTTCCCCGGAACTTTCCCGTTTTCCCGGTTTTCGCCGCCGGAGACGGAAGGTATGGCGCGTTTCCGGCATCCTGACGTTTTTTCAGGGGGATAAAAATTTTTTTGCATCCACTCCGATTTCGGTTGATTCTGCGGCGCTCTTGTCGTATACTGGAGCTGTGATATCCCGCTTATGCAGTTCGCGGGGAAAGGACCCCTATCCAACCCACCAAAAAGAGGAAAACAACAGGAGGTAAAGAGTATGAAGTACGGTCGCACCTACAACTTCTCCGCCGGCCCCGCCATGATGCCGGAGGCCGTTCTGGAGGAGATCGCGGCGGAGGTCATGAACTACCAGGGCAGCGGCATGAGCGTCATGGAGATGAGCCACCGCTCCAAGGTCTTCCAGCAGATCCGGGACGAGGCCGAGGCCGACCTCCGGGAGCTGATGGGCATTCCCGAGAACTACAAGGTGCTCTTCGTGCAGGGCGGCGGCACCGTGCAGTTCGCCATGGTCCCCATGAACCTGATGAAAAACGGCGTGGCCTGCTATGTGGAGACCGGCGCCTGGAGCAAGAAGGCCATCAAGGAGGCCAAGAAGTACGGCGAGGTGAAGATCGTGGCCTCCTCCGCCGATAAGAACTTCTCCTACATCCCCGACTGCTCCGATCTGGACATCCCGGAGAACGCCGACTACGTCTACATCTGCGAGAACGAGACCATCAACGGCACCACCTATCACACCCTGCCCAACACCAAGGGCAAGATCCTGGTCTCCGACCAGAGCTCCATGTTCCTCTCCCGCCCCTGCAACGTGGCGGACTACGGCCTCATCTGGGCCGGCGTGCAGAAGAACGTGGGCCCCGCCGGTATGGCCGTGGTCATCATCCGGGAGGATCTCCTGCGGGAGGATCTGCCGGAGTTCGTGCCCACCTATCTCAGCTACAAGACCCACGCGGACAACGACTCCCTCTACAACACCCCCAACTGCTGGGCCATCTACTGCTGCGGCAAGGTCTTCAAGTACCTGCTGAAGAACGGCGGCCTGGAGGCCATGGCCAAGCGCAACGAGGAGAAGGCCGCCATCCTCTATGACTTCCTGGACGGCAGCAAGTTCTTCACCG
>CAKTSC010000034.1 GCA_934597465.1 uncultured Dysosmobacter sp. | reverse complement strand
GCCGACTGGGTCATGCCCAGCAGCGCCGCGATGTCGCACACGCACATCTCCGACTCGAAGAGCACATACAGGATGCGCACCCGGGTGGAGTCGGCGAAGATCCGAAAGAGCTCCGTCAGGTCGTAGAGGGTATCCTCCCCGGGAAGGCTTTTGCGCACCTGCTCCACAACGCCCTCGTGGGCGTGGATGAAGTCGCAGCATTCTACGTTGTAGCGATCCTCCATGGGTGAGCCTCCTCTCATTTCATCATTTGAACAACTGTTCATACGTTCATTATATGCACGCCCGCTCAAATGTCAAGCCCCCCGGCAAAATTTTTTCTCCGCCCGCGGAAAGCCCCCGCAGCCCGGAAAAACCGGGCGAAACCCGCAAAAAACCCTGGAAATCCGGGGGAAGCTGTGGTAAAATACTGCACCGTGATTTCAATTCGCCCCGGAGCGGGGCGGGAGAGGATGTTCCATGGACGAACTGTTTCAGCGGATGCAGGCCCGGGCGTATGCCAACGCCTTCGCCGTTTATAACCATATCGAGCTGGAGGAGGCGGAGGACGACCGGGCTCTCCTGCGCCTGACCGCCGTGGCCAACAGCTGCAACCCCTACGGCATCATTCACGGCGGGGCCCTCTACACCCTGGCGGACTCCGCCTGCGGCACCGCCATCCATTCCGACGGCCGGGCCTACGTCACCCAGCGGGGCGAGCTCAGCTACCTCTCCAACCGCCGGATGGGAGACACCGTCTGGGGCGAGGCCCGGGTGATCCACCGGGGCCGCAGCACCAGCCTCATCCACGTGGACATCCGGGACGCCGGGGGCGTCGTCCTGGCCACCGGCGATTTCAGCTACTTCTGCGTGGATCAGAACATCGGCGAGAACCCCAACATCCAGGAGTGGAAGAAGTAACAAAAAAGGCCGGAGGGGATCCCCCTCCGGCCTTCCCACAGGCAAAACGGCCCCGGCGGATATCCGCCGGGGCCGCTTCTGTCCTTCTTACAGCGTCTTCGCCAGCGCCCGGGCCTCCTCCATGGCCTTCCGGAGAGCGCCCTCCCCGTCGTAGCCCTGGATGTCCAGCCCGTCCGCCGCCACGCAGCGGAAGTCCCCGAAGCCGAAGAACCTCTGGATGGCCGCGAGATACGGCGCGCCCTGCTCCCACTCCGAGCCCTTCTCATAGATGCCGCCCCGGGTGGTGAGGAACACCAGGTGCTTCCCCCGGCAGAGACCCTGGAGCCCCGTCTCGGTGGAGCGGAAGGTGATCCCCTCCACGGAGACGTTCTCAATGTAGACCTTCAGCAGCGCCGGGAAGCTGAGATCCCAGAAGGGGGCCGCCATCACCACAAGATCCGCCTCCGCGATCTCGTGGGCAAAGCGGAAGCGGGGATGATCGCTCTTCCCCTGACTAAGCAGGGCGTCCCGCTGCCGCAGGGTCTCCGCCGTCAGGGGATAGAGGGCCTCCTCCATGAGGCAGCGCCGGGTCACGTCGTACTCCGGGCTCAGGTTTTCCAGGAATGCCTCTGCCAGCCGGGCGCTGCGGGACTCCGCCCCCCGGATACAGCAGTCGATGTAGAGTGCCTTCATGCCTTCTCCTCCTTGCTCAGCCGGTAGAGCGCCTCCAGCGCCACGGCGATCTCCCGTTTCTCCCCCACGGCGGTCATGTCCTCGCCGGAGGCGTAGCCGCCGATGGCGTCGGCGGTGTCCTTCCCCCAGAGGACGACGTTATTCAGGATGGACGCCGCCCGCAGTCCCCGGAGCCGCCCGGCGGTCAGCAGGGCGGCGGTCTCCATGTCCGCCCCCAGGGCCCCCTTGGAGCTCCAGTACTCGGACTCCTCCTCGTTGGTGTCGATGTAGAAGCTCTCGTGGCTGTGGACGATGCCCTCGTGCCAGGGCCAGCCCTGGGCTTCCGCCGCCTCCTCGCAGCAGCGCAGCAGGCGGCTGTCCGCCACCGCCGGGAAGCGGATGTCCACATAGGCTTTCGATGTCCCCTCGTCCCGGATAGCCCCGGCGGCGAAGATCAGGTCGCCCAGGGCGATCCCCTCCCGCAGCGCCCCGCAGGAGCCGATGCGCACCAGCGCCCGGACGCCGATGTTCCGGAGCTCCTCCATTGCGATGGCGGCGGAAGACCCGCCGATGCCGGTGGAGATGGCCAGCACCGGCACCCCCTTATAGGTACCCTTCAAGGAGCGGAACTCCCGGTTAAAGGCCAGCTCCTCCACGTTCTCCAGCTGGAGGGCGATGCGGTCGATCCGTCCCGGATCCCCCGGCAGAATGGCATAGCGGCACTGGACGGACTCGTCCAGCTGAATATGAGGCTGCAGCATAGTTTTCCTCCTGTATTTCCCGTTTCCCGGCCCTCAGGCCTCCCCGGCTTCCCCGGAGACACCCTCCGCCGGCGCGTCCTGAGCGGAGACGCCCCGCTGCGCCTTGAGCTCCTCAAAGCATTGGCGGATGTAGAGCTTCAGATGCACACCGATCAGGATCACCGCGATCAGCGTCCCACTGTTTGGGATCCCCAGGAAATAGTGAAGATTCGCCCAGTACCCAAGGATCGCGGCCACCGCGAAAACCTCCATCCCACGCATCGCATTCCGCATGAAAAGCGCCTCCTTTCACATAAATTCTACGCCCTCGGGCGTCCCTCACCGGTGCAAAACCTCTACCTGCAGCCCCGCCAGCACGTCCAGGGTCTTCCCGTGCAGGTCTGGGTCAAAGCTGGCGGTGAGCCGCGCGTCCACCACCAGCTGCGCCGCCGGATAGCGGCTCTGCAGCGTCACGGCGTTGCTGACCACGCAGATATTGCTGACGAGCCCGCAGACCTCGATGCGCTCCGCCCGCTCCGGCAGCTTGGCCAGCACTTCGGGATCCCCGGCGTCCAGCCCGAAGGTCAGCTTCTCAATGCCCACGGCCCCCACTTCCGCCAGGGCCCGGGCGGTCTCACCGTAGTTCTCCCAGCCGTGGGTTCCCCGGATGCAGTGGGGCACCGGCAGATGCCTGCCCTCCCGGGTCTCCAGATAGTTCTCAAAATGGGTGTCCTGGGTGTACCACACCCGCCCGGGGCCGTAGTCCCGGATCCGCTGGGCGATGGCCGCGTCCAGCGTCTCCGCCCCGGGGAAGCCCAGCGCCCCGTCCACGAAGTCGTTCTGATAGTCGATGACAAAGAGGCAGTCCATCCTTGCCCTCCCTTTCCGCCGGGATCCTGCCCCGGCACATTATAATAAGGTCACTGGCAGCGCTTCAGCTCCGTCAGGATCCGCTCCTTCACCGCCATGGGGGCGAAGGACGCCCGGATGGCCGTGCGGTTCATGGCCAGGATGTCCTCCTCCGTGAAGCCCATCTCGTCGAGACAGTGCCGGTACTCGTCCGCCAGGGTCACGCCCGCCAGCGTGGCGTTGTCGGTGTTGATGCACACCCCCAGCCCCATCTCCATCAGGTTTTTGGCCGGATGCGCCTCGTAGGAGGGCTGGGTCTTGCACTGGATGTTGCTGGTGGGGCAGATCTCCAGCGTCACCCCCAGCCGGGCCGCCCGACGCACCAGGGCCGGATCCTGGTAGATGTGGTGCCCGTGGCCGATGCGCCGGGCCCCGAAGTCCAGGGCGTCCGCCACCGTGTCCGGCCCGGGACTGTCCCCGGCGTGGCAGGTGAAGGGGATGCGCCGCTCCCGCGCCCGCTGGAAGAGCGGCGCGAAGCTTTTCAGGGGCACGATGCCCTCCGCCCCCGCAAGGTCGATGCCCACGACCCCCTGCCCGAGATACTCCGCCGCCACCTCCACGGTCTCGGCGTTCTGCTCCCGGTTGGCGGTCTCCGGCCCCACGCACATCATGCAGAGCAGGATCCCGATGTCGATGCCCGGCCGGGCCTCGCAGCCCTGGCGGCGGCCCTCCAGGACCGCCTCCACCGCCTGCCGCTGATCCATGCCCTCCCGGCAGTGGAGCTGGGGGGCGAAGCGGATCTCGGCGTAGGCCGTTCCCCGGTCGGCCAGGTCGCAGATGAGCTCCCGGGTCACCCGGCTCAGGGCCTCCGCGTCCTGCATCACCTGCAGCGGCAGCTCAAAGCGCTCTAAATACTCGTTGACGCTGGCGCAGTCCCGGGTGGCGGCCAGATATTCCCGGTATCCCGCGAGATCCCCTGCGGGCATGGCCACGCCCTTCGCCTCCGCCAGCTCCCAGACCGTCTCCGGCCGGAAGGAACCGTCCAGATGCAGGTGTAGCTCCACCTGCGGGAAGTCGAATTTCATACGGCAGCTTCTCCTTTCCTGTCCGCCCGCGGCGGACAAATGCCCGGCGGGCAAAACGGCAGATAATCTCTCTATTAGCATACTCTCCGCCGAGACCGTCCGTCAAGGACAAATGGCAGGGCTGGCCTCGGTCAAATGGCAGAGAAACGGCCAAAATTTTTGGTCAAAACAGAAAAAATGTTTCAGGAAGTTTGACAAGCCTATTTAAAACGATTACAATATTTGCGTCTTGATGCGGCAAAGTTGCGAAATTTACGTTAAAAACTTCACGCATTCGGGATATATTTTTTCGGGAGGTTATTTCATGAAGAAGTTTGCAGCACTGCTCCTCGCGCTGGCCATGGTGCTGTCCCTGGCTGCCTGCGGCAACCAGAACAACACCCCCGCTGGCTCCGGTTCCGGCTCCGCCACCAGCGGTGAGGGGACCAAGGTCTACAACGTGGTCTACCTCGTCAACGGCAACCTGGGCGACAAGTCCTTCTTTGACTCCGCCGAGGCCGGCCTCGATCAGCTGAAGGCTGACGGCCGCATCACCCTCACCACCATCGAGATGGGCGGTCTGGATGAAGACAAGCCCAAGTGGAAGGACACTCTCTATGAGGTCTCCGCTTCCGGCGAGTATGACGTCGTCATCTGCGGTACTTACCAGATGCCCGACTTCCTGAAGGAAGTTGCCGATCAGTATCCCGATCAGAAGTACGTCATCTTCGACGACAACACCTATGCCGGCCAGAGCGCCAATGTCATGAACATCACCTACAAGCAGAACGACATGGGCTACCTCATGGGCATCTTCGCCGCCACCCTGACCACCGATACCTCCATTGAGAAGATCAATGAGGATGCCGTCATCGGCTTCGTCGGCGGCGTGGATTCCCCCGTCATCAACGACTTCCTCATCGGCTACATCGAGGGCGCCAAGTCCGTCAACCCCGACATCAAGGTCGACGTCCGCTACACCAACGACTACGTTGATACCTCCATCGCCAAGGAGTATGGCCTGTCCATGATCAACGACAACCACTGCGACCTCATCTGGGGCGTGGCTGGCAACGCCGGCAACGGCGCCGCCGAGGCCGCCTTCGAGACCGGCAAGGCCTACTTCCTGGGCGTTGACTCCGACCAGGAGCTGACCCTGAGCTCTGACCTGGCCGCCATCACCCTGACCTCCGGCCTGAAGAACATCGGCAACTCCCTCATCTGGTTCTTCGACGAGATGGACGCCGGCCGCACCTACTTCGGCCAGGAAGTCTCCCTGGGCCTCGCTGAGGGCGGCGTCGGCATCGTCACCGACAAGAACTTCGCCACCTATGCCAACGATGACCTGAAGGCTGCCATCACCGCCGCCGAGGAGGCCATCAAGAACGGTGAGATCACCGTGGATTCCGCCCTCGCCGAGGGTGGCCCCGATCTGGCCGTCCAGCTGAAGAACGAGGTCCAGCCCTAACCGCTGACCGCTTCGGCACCAACATTCCTGTAACCCTTGGAAGGGGGCTGGGTCTCCAGCCCCCTTCCTTCGGATAGCGGCGGGGATTTGCGTAAAGCTTCTGCAAATTTTCGCCGGTGCGCGTAAAGTTCCCGCAAAGAAACGCCGGGGCTGGCCGCCCGGGGCGGTGCGCCCTGTCCCCGGCAGACCCCTGGCAGGCGCGGTCTCCGTTCCGGCGGCTCACACCGCCACCGCGCGGCAATCATAGAACGGGAGGGACCCCCAGCATGGCAGAAGAATATGTCGTTCAAATGAAAGGGATCACCAAGGTGTATCCCAACGGCATCGCCGCCAACCAGGATGTGGATCTCAACGTCCGCAAGGGCGAGATCCACGCGCTGATGGGCGAGAACGGCGCGGGCAAATCCACGCTGATGAAGATGCTGTTCGGCCTGGAGCAGCCCACCTCGGGCGAGATCTGGGTCAACGGAGAGAAGGTCAATCTCTCCTCCCCCACGGTGGCCATCTCCAAGGGCATCGGCATGGTGCACCAGCACTTCATGCTGGTCCCCAGTCTCACCGTGGCGGAAAACATGGTCCTGGGCATGGTGCCCAAGAAGTCCGGCCTTTTCATCGATAAGAAGAAGGCCGTGGAGATCACGGAGGAATACTCCAGGAAGTTCAATCTGGAGGTGGACCCCAACGCCAAGGTCATGGACATCCCCGTGGGCATGAAGCAGAAGGTGGAGATCCTGAAGGCTCTCGTCCGCGGCGCCAAGATCCTGATCCTGGACGAGCCCACCGCCGTCCTTACCACACAGGAAACGACCGAGCTCTTCAAAGAGCTGGTGAACCTGAAAAATCAGGGATATACGCTGATCTTCATCTCCCATAAGCTCAACGAGATCATGGAGATCACCGACCGCATGACCATCCTCCGGGGCGGCAAGTCCATGGGCGTCCACGAGACCAAAGACGTGACCCCCCAGGAGATCTCCCGCCTGATGGTGGGCCGCGACGTCGTGCTGAAAGTCCAGAAGGACAAGGCCCAGCCCAAGGAGGAGGTTCTCCGGGTCCGGGATCTGGAATACGTCAACGAGTGGGGCAAGAAAATGCTGGACAAGGTCTCCTTCTCCCTCCGCCGGGGCGAGATCCTGGGCATCGCGGGCGTGGAGGGCAACGGCCAGAAGGAGCTGGTGGATATGCTCTTCCACCTGAACGTCCCCAACGCCGGCACCGCCACGGTGAACGGCGAGAACATCCTGGGCGTCTCCCAGCGGAAGATCCGGGAGAAGGGCGTCTCCCTGGTGCCGGAGGACCGGATGCTCTACGGTATCGCCGGGGCCGCCAGCATTCAGGAGAATATGATCTCCGACCGCTGCGGCGCCAAACGCCTCAACAAGGGCCCCATGTTTGACATGAAGGCCATCCACGCCGAGGTGGATCAGCTGATAAAGGACTATACCGTCCTCTGCAAGTCCGGTTCCCAGCGGGTGGACAACCTCTCCGGCGGCAACATCCAGAAGGTGGTGGTGGCCCGGGAGTTCTCCAACGATCCCTGCCTCATCATCGCCGACCAGCCCACCCGCGGCATCGACGTGGGCGCCACGGAGTTCATCCGCAGGAAGCTGGTGGAGCTGAGCCGCGCGGGCGTGGCCGTGCTGCTGGTCTCCGCCGACCTCAACGAGGTCATGGAGCTCTCCGACAGCCTCATGGTCATGTGCGGCGGCCACATCGCCGCCTATTTCGAGGATACCTCCGAACTCAGCGATGAGGTCATGGGCGAGTACATGCTGGGCCTCAAGCGGCAGACACCGGAGGAAGTCAGGAGGGTTTGCCATGAATGAGAAGAAAGCCATGCAGGCCGCCCGCCGACGGAGCCTGACCTTTACCGTGGTCCGGGGCGCTGCCGCCATCGGCATCGCCATCCTGGTGGCCGCCATCCTGATCTTCGTCTCTTCGGAGGGGGATCGCTTCGGCGCCACCCTGGCCGCCCTGCGGCAGCTGCTGATCGGGCCCCTCTTCCGGGCCAACGGCAGCATCAACTTCAAGAACATCTGTGACGTGCTGGCGGCCATGATCCCCACCATCTTCACCGGCCTTGCCACCTGCGTCATGTTCTCCGCCAACCAGTTCAACCTGGGCGCGGAGGGCGGCATCATGCTGGGCGCCTTCGTCTCCGCCATGGTGGCGGTGTACGTGCCCCTGCCCGCCGGCGTCCTGCCGGTGGTGGCGGTGCTGGCCGCCGCCGCGGCCGTCGCCGTGATGATGCTGATCCCCGCCCTGCTGAAGGCCAAGCTGGGCGTCAGCGAGATGGTGAACTCCCTGATGCTGAACTACGTGGTCATGTACTTCATCAAGTACGTGCTGAACACCCACCTGGCGGACAAGACCAAGGGCCAGATCCAGAGCTATCCCTTCCAGGAGCAGGCCCGCATCGCCCCCCTCATCGACAACGGCTCCATGCTGACCTGGGGCTTCGTCATCGCCCTGATCTTCGTGGTGATCACCGCCCTCTTCATGTACCGCACCCGCTGGGGCTACGGCATCCGCATGATCGGCATCAACCAGGACTTTGCCCGCTACTCCGGCATGAACGTGGCCGCCATCATCATCCTCTCCCAGGTGCTGGGCGGCGCGCTGGCCGGCATCGGCGGCGGCGTGGAGATGCTGGGCCGCTACTCCGCCTACAGCTGGAACGCCCTGCCGGGCTACGGCTGGACGGGCATCACCGTTGCCATCCTCGCGGGCAACAACCCCGCCTTCGTCCCCCTGGCCGCCTTCTTCATGGCCTATCTCAACAAGGGCTGCAGCCTCATGAGCACCTACTGCGGCGTCCCCTCTCAGCTCATCGACATCCTGCAGGCCGTCATCTTCGTCTTCTTCGCCGCCAAGCAGTTCCTGGCCGGTTACCGCCAGCGCCTGGTGGTCAAGGGCGCCCAGGAGGAGCTGGCCGCCCAGAAGGCCGCAGCGGCCGAGACCGCGGAAGGGAGCGTGAAGTAAGATGCTGCAGCTGATCTTTACCACCGATTTCTTCTTCTCCATCCTGCGCATCACCGCGCCCATCCTCTTCGCCACCCTGGGCGCCGTGGTGGGCGAGAAGGCCGGCGTCTCCAACATCGGCCTCGAGGGCACCATGATGGTGGCCGCCCTCTTCGGCTCCCTCACCACCTATTGGAGCGGCTCCTGGGCCGTGGGCCTCGTGGTCGCCCTCTTCTGCGGCGTGCTGGTGTCCCTCCTGATGGGCTTCTTCGCCTTCAACCTGAAGACGGACATCATCCTCACGGGTATCGCCGTGAACATGATCGGCTCCGGCGGCACCCTGTTCCTGGTGAAGGTCATCACCCAGCAGACCGAGGGCAAGGCCCTGGCCTCCACCACCTCCCTCATCACCGCCGCCCACCAGATCCCCTCCTGGAATATCCCCCTCATCAAGGATATCCCGGTGCTGGGGCCCATCCTCTCCGGGCACTGCATCCTGACCTATGTTGCCTTCCTGCTGGTGTTCCTCACCTGGGTGCTGCTCTACCGCACGCCCCTGGGCCTGAACATCCGCAGCGTGGGTGAGAACCCCAACGCCGCGTCCTCCGTGGGCGTCAGCGTGCTCAAGATCAAGTACATCGCCATCGGCTTCTCCGGCCTGATGGCAGGCTTCGGCGGCGCTTTCATGAGCATGTACTACTCCATGGGCTGGTCTCTGGACATGGTGGCCGGCCGCGGCTTCATCGCCCTGGCCGCCCAGGCCATGGGCGCCGGCGAGCCCGTGGGCTCCATGCTCTCCGCCCTGGTCTTCGGCTTTGCCCAGGCCTTCAGCATCAAGGTCTCCTCCCGCGGCATCGACTCCAACCTGGTGACGCCCATCCCGTACCTTGTCACCATCCTGGGCCTCGTGGTCTTCGCTCTCGTGATCCGTCACCGGGTCAAGAAGCAGCACTCCGCCTCCGCGCTGGAGAAGGCCGCTCCCAAGGCCTGATCGTCCGGAAACTCCATTGACTTCCCGCCGGGGGTCCCCTGTGGGGGATCCCCGGCGGGCCTTTCAGAAAGGAAGCTGATCCATGTTCGATCTTTCCACCCTCTTTCAGGGGGATCGCCCCGTCCCGGTGATCCTGGACGGCGACCCCGGCCACGATGACGCCATCGCCTGGGTGCTGGCCAAGGCCAGCCCCAAGCTGGACATCCGGGCCGTCACTACCTGCGCCGGGAACCAGACCCTGGAGAAGACCACCTACAACGCCCGCCGCATCTGCACCCTCCTGGGCATCGACGCCCCCATCGCCATGGGGCTGCACCACCCCCTCTTCTCCGACCCCATCACCGCCGGGAACATCCACGGCCAGAGCGGGCTGGACGGCCCGGCCCTGCCGGAGCCCGCCGTCCCCCTCTCCCCCCTCAGCGCCGTGGAGCTGATGGCGAAGGTCTTGCGGGAATCCGAGGATAAGGTGGTCATCATCGCCACCGGCCCCGAGACCAACGTGGCCGCCCTCCTCCTGGCCCACCCCGAGCTCAAGGAAAAGATCGCCGGCATCAGCGTCATGGGCGGCGGCATCGCCTACGGCAACTGGACGGCGGCGGCGGAGTTCAACATCCTGGTGGATCCCGAGGCGGCGGAGGCCGTCTTCGCCTCCGGCCTGCCCCTCCAGATGTGCGGCCTGGACGTCACCGAGAAGGCCCTCATCTTCCCGGAGGATTTCCAGCGCATCCGCGCCGTGGGCAACCAGGTCTCCGGGATCGTGGCCGACTGGCTGGAGTTCTTCTACCGCTTCCACCGGGAGATCGGCTACGCCGGGGCCCCCGTTCACGACCCCTGTGCCGTGGCGTCCCTGCTGCGGCCGGAGCTCTTCACCCGCCGGCCCATGCACGTGGCCATCGAGACCCAGGGCGAGTACTGCCGGGGCTGCACCGTGGGCGATGCCAGCGGCCGCCTGGGCGAGGATAACGCCATCTGCTGCATGAACCTGGATCCCCAGGGCTTCGCGGATCTCCTGGCGGAGGCAGTCAAATTCTACGACGGACGGGAGGTGCCGGTATGAGCGAGAGGATCCCTGTTTGGCTGGATGTGGACACCGGCATC
>CAKTSC010000033.1 GCA_934597465.1 uncultured Dysosmobacter sp. | reverse complement strand
CGAACACGGTAGTTAAGCTCATCTCTGCTGACGATACTTGGCTGGCAACGGCCCGGCAAAATAGGTAGCGCCAACACGAAAGCGACGGTCTTGTGACCGTCGCTTTTTTACGTGTAGAGCATGCTTCTGGCGGGGCTGATCCTTTTGTGGTCTTCCCCCACAAGTTTTTTGTTATTTCCTGTCGATTTCTATTGTAATTTGTCGAATGGGATGGTACATTGGAAGGGAAGACAGGCTTTGGCCTGAAAAATGTTGGAAGGATGATGAGGATGAAGCGGATCTCTGCGGGGCTTCTGTGCTTCCTGCTGGCGCTGCTCCTGTCCACCCCGGCGCTGGCAGAGGGAAATGATGTGACACTTGGGGCGGCAGGTGACTGCGACATCCCGGTGACGCTGACGGTGGACACCAGCGGCCTTGTGGATGTGCGCATCCAGTGGGAGAGCATGAGCTTCAGCTACGACGGCAAGAAGGTGACGCCCTCCGGCGTCAACGCGCCGTCCATTACCGTGACCAACAACAACCAGTATGCCAACGTGACGGTGACGCCGGAGTTTGTCCTGGCGGATGACATGCAGGATTCCGGGTTTGAACTGAAGTTTTTTGATTCCCGCGACACCGGCAAACGCGGGTATGTGACTGCTGCTACGGAAGTGGGAGATACACCTCTTGTTTTTTACGCCTCGCCGGAGGATGATTGCCAGCCCAATTTGACGGAGAACAAAGAATACAATATCGGCAAGATCCGCCTGACCATTGACCTGCTGAAGCCCTGAGCAGCCACTGAACGAAAGCCCGCAGGGCTCCGAAAACCGTTCCTGAGCCGCAGCCCACCCGGGCTGCGGCTTTTTTCTATGGCGAAAGCCGCGGGATGTTCCCACAGGCGGGGAAGCCTTCCGCAAATGGGCGGCTGGCGGGGTGGTTTCCCTGACTTCGCTGAGGCTTTGGTAATCAAATTTCGCGATAGACCGCCTCTTCATCATAAGTATTTCAAAAGCGTAAAATCGACACTCCTAATGCTTTAAAGGAAAGAAGATAGTAGACATTTCCTTTTCCGCCTGCTATAATTTAGGATAAGTTTACGAAGTTCCGTTTTTCATCCGGATGAAAAACACCCCCGCGGCTGTCGCCGCGGGGAGGACAGCCGTCCGGCAGGATCCGTGCATTGGGGGAATGGTTCCCCCTTGCAGCATAAAGAGCTTTCCCAAGGCAAATACAAAAAAGGAGAATGCGTATGAAGAAGCACCTGAGCAAACGGTTGACTGCTCTGCTTCTGGCCCTCGTGCTGTGTCTGGGTCTCACCGTGCCGGTGGGCGCGACTGAGAGCAGCGGCGGCACGAACGTCCGGTTCGAGCAGGTCGACAACAGTGTGGTGTCCGGGTCTCTGCGCAACAACAGGGTTGTGCAGGAGCAGGCCGAGACGCCGCTCTACCGGGATACGGACATGGTTCGTGTGTCCATCATCCTGTCCGGCAAGTCCACCATTGAGAAGGGCTTCGCCACCCTGAACATTGCGGAGAACAGCCAGGCCATGGCGTACCGCGACCGGCTGCAGGCGCAGCAGGACACGGTTGCCAGCCGGATCTCCCAGAAGGCTCTGGGCGGCCAGGCGCTGGACGTGGTCTGGAACCTGACCCTGGCGGCCAACATCATCTCCGCCAACGTGCCCTACGGCGACATTGAGGCTATCAAGGCCGTGTCCGGCGTGGAGGACGTGGTTCTGGAGACCCGCTATGAGCCCGCCGTGGTGGGCACGGATCCCACGGATCCCAACATGGCCACCTCCAGCGAGATGATCGGCAGCGGCCTGGCTTGGGCCGCCGGCTACACCGGCGCCGGCAGCCGCATCGCCATCATCGATACCGGTACGGATACCGACCATCAGAGCTTTGACGCGGGCGCGTTTGAGTATGCCATCGCGGAGGACGCCGAGAAGGCCGAAAAGACCGTGGCGGACTATAACCTCCTGACGGTGGAAGAGATCGCGGAGAAGCTCTCCAAGCTGAATGCCAGCAAGCGGAGCAGCGGCCTCACGGCGAACGATCTCTACCGCACCAGCAAGCTGCCCTTCGGCTACAACTATATCGACAAGGGCCTTGAGATCACCCACGATGAGGATACGCAGGGTGAGCACGGCTCCCACGTGGCCGGTATCGCCACAGCCAACCGCTATATCCCCGTGACCACCGACGAGGGCACCGCCTATGCGCCCGCACTGGATGTCGCCAAGACCCAGGGCGTGGCCCCGGATGCCCAGCTGCTGACCATGAAGGTCTTCGGCAAGAACGGCGGCGCGTATGACTCCGACTACATGGCGGCCATCGAGGATGCCATCGTTCTCGGCTGCGACAGCATCAACCTGTCCCTGGGCTCCTCCTCTGCGGGCATGGTGCTCAGCGAGGACTACCAGGATATCATGGATATGCTGGAGGGCACCGACACGGTGGTCTGCATCTCCGCCGGCAACTCCGGCAGCTGGGCGGAGAACACTTACTACGGCTATCTTTATAATGACGGTGTGAACCAGGATACCGTCGGCTCCCCCGGCAGCTTTGGCAACGCGTTCACTGTGGCTTCCATCAACAACGATGGCGGCACCGGCGCTTATTTCACGGTGTCCGATATGAACGTCATTTACAGTGAGAGCTCCTATGAAAACAAGCCTATGTCCACGCTGGCGGGAGAGCATGAGTATGTCGTTCTGCCCGAAGGCGTCCTTGGCAATGCGGGCGATTTCAATGGCATTGATGTCAAGAACAAGGTCGTGTTCGTTCAGCGAGGCAGCATCAACTTCTCCGCGAAGGCGGACAATGCCGTTGCGGCGGGCGCGATCGCTACCGTTATCTACAATAATGCGTCCGGAAGTCTGGCGCTGGATCTGAGCCAATACAAAAATACGGCCCCCTGCGTCGCCATCACGCAGACGGAAGGTGAGGCCATCATTGCGAAGTCTACCCCCGTCAAGGATGATGATACTGGGGCTATCCTCTACTACACCGGCAAGCTGACCGTGGCAGCCGATGTCGGCGTTTCCCTGGGCAGCGGTTCCCACGTGATGAGCGATTTCAGCTCCTGGGGCGTGCCCGGTGACCTGAGCATGAAGCCCGAGATCACCGCCCCCGGCGGCAACATCTACTCCGTCAACGGTGCGCACCAGGGCGACGGTGCCCATGACAGCCACACCGCCTATGAGAACATGTCCGGCACCTCCATGGCCGCTCCCCAGGTCACCGGTATGGTGGCCGTGCTGGCCCAGTACCTCCGGGAGAGCGGGCTTGCGAAGAAGACCGGCGAATCCGCCCGTCACCTGGCCCAGAGCCTGCTGATGTCCACCGCCGAGCCGGTGGTGGATGAGGACAGCGGATCCTACTATCCCGTGCTGCAGCAGGGCGCTGGCCTTGCCAATGTCAACGCCGCCATCCAGGCGCACAGCTACCTCACGGTGGCCGGTCAGACGGACGGCAAGGTGAAGGTGGAGCTGGGCGACGACCCCGGCAAGACCGGCATCTACACCGCGACCTTCACCATCCACAATTTCACGGATAAGGCCCAGAGTTATGCGCTCTCCGCCGACGTCTTCACCCAGGACGTGTTCACCGCGCGGGTTTCCGAAGAGGATCCTACGAAAACGGAAGACTTCCTGGATACCTGGACGGTTCCCCTGAGCGCCGTGGTGGTCTGGGATACGGAAAGCAGCAGCCGCCTGGATGTTCAGGCCATCCTGGACTATGTCGCGGGCAAGGCGCAGCTGACCAAGGCCCAGAAGACCGCCTATGACCTGGACGGGGACGACGAGGTCACCTCTCACGATGCTTACCTGGCGCTGCAGAGCAGCCCGGACAGCAGCAGCGTGGTGGTTCCCGCCAACGGCTCCCTCACCGTGACCGCCACGATCGGGCTGGGCGCGGAAGCGGCTTACCTGGATAACTATTATCCCAACGGCGCGTACATCGAGGCTTACCTCTATGCCAAGGAGAGCGCCACGGACGAAGGCGTGGAGGGCACCGTCCACTCCATCCCCGTGCTGGGATTCTACGGCAACTGGTCTGCTCCCTCCATGTACGATGTGGGCTCCCTGGCGGAGTTCAAATATGGGATGGAGAAGCGGGATCCCTATCTGCCTGACAGCGACGGCTACCCCCAGCAGGTCAACAACTACATGACCATCCAGTATGCGGGGGATTCCGGGGAGTACTGGTACTTCGCCAACCCGCTGACGGATGATGACGAGTATCTGCCGGAGCGCAACGCCTTCAACAGCAGCGATACGCTGGCAAAGTACTACTTCTCTCCCATCCGCAACGCGGGCGGCGCCATCTGGCAGGTGACGGATGCCGAGACCGGCGAACTCTACTACCGCAGCGAGGATCTTGGCAGTGTTTCCAGCGCCTATTACTACACCAACGGCTCCAAATGGCAGAATACCTCTCGCAGCCTGCGGCTGGGCTGGCAGGGCACCGGCGGGGACGGCGTGAAGCTGCCCGAGGGTACCGAGGTCAATATCTCCCTGGTGCTGGCTCCTGAGTACTATGCTTCCGCGGACGGCAGCTATGACTGGGATACCCTGACGGGCGGCGTTCTAGGCGAGGGTGCTTACCTCACCACCCGTACCGCCATTGACAACACCGATCCCGAAGTGAAGAGCGTGACCCTGAGCGAGGACGGCAAGGAATTGACTGTCGTGGCCAACGATAACCGCTATCTGGCGGTCGTGGCCCTCTATCAGCGCGATGTGGAGAAGGAAGTCGCTTACGTTGTCCCCAACCAGGCGCTGACGGATAAGGGCCAGGACGTGGAGGCTGTCCTCAATGTCTCCGGACTGGAGAAGGGCGCGGAGCTCTATGTCCAGGTCACGGACTATGCCATGAACCAGAGCACCTACAAGCTGGTTCTGGGCGAGGATGCTGCCCCCAAGGATCCCACCAGCATTACCCTGACCCCCAGCGAGCTTACCCTGGTGAGGGGAACCTCTGCCGCGCTGACCGTGGACTATGAACCCTGGATCGTCAACGAGGGCGTCACGTGGGAATCCTCTGACGAAGCTGTGGCTGCCGTGGACGAGAACGGTATCGTTACCGGTGTCGGCCAGGGTACTGCTACCATCACTGCAACATCTGAAAAGAACAAGAACGTCAAGGGTACCTGCGTGGTGACCGTCGAGACCTATCCTGTCACCTTGGTGGGTGCGCTCCAGGACGAGGACGGCAACCCCCTTCTCTTCAACTGGAATATGGAAGAGAACAAGACCTGGACGAAGTATGCGCTGCTGAAGAACCACATCAATGCCGCAACGTACGACTTCGCCAGTAAGGACGGCCCTGTGTACCAGATGGATGACAGCGGCTATCTCTACCAGGTGAATCTTGCGACGGGCGAGACCATTGGGAGCTCTGAGAGCGTAGTAGCCTATGGCGCTCCGATGCATGATATGGAATACGCGGCCATCGGAAGTCTGAGCACGGAGAGAGATATCCTGGTGGGCGTTTATGGAAGCTACTTCCTGTATTCTGACCCGGCCATGGGCAACAGCTTTAACTCGGGCTGGAACTTGGCAGACTATTTGGCGAAGTATGCCAATGCGAAGAACTTTACCGCGGTTGCCTGGGCTGGTTATACCACCAATAAGGCGGAAAACTTGGTAGATGTCTTCTACTGCATGACGGATTCCGGCACGATTTGGATTATGGAGCCTGATTTCGCTACCGAAAAGGCAAGCATGTACTATGTTGGAACCGATCTGAATCTTGATTTCCCAGGCTATGACGGCAGCTATTACTGCTCTATGGTCATGGGCGATGACGAAAACCTCTACCTCAGCTACTTCAACGGTACGACCAACCAGATTTATGTCCTGGAGTATGACGAGGCGAAGGAATCCTACGTTTCTACCCTGCTGGGCGATGTGGGCGACGGCGTGTGGCCCTGCGCTCTGCTGGCGGTGCTGGACAACAACGCCGAGACCGGCGGCGAGGGCGGCGACAGCCAGGATGCTCTGCGTCCTGCGCGGAACCTGCCTGAGAACGTGATCGCAGTGGAGGCTGCGAGCACGGAGCTGGTTCTCAATACCGTTTCCCAGGCCGGCGGTTCCCTGAACGCCGTCAAGGTCACGGACAGCACGGCCAAGAACGCGGCGGTCAAGACCGCCGGGATCAACGGCACCGGCGTCTCCGGCCTCACCACCGTCACCCTGGACGTCACCGCCGAGGACTCCACCAACGGCAAGCTGACCTTCGACTATGACGCCAAGACCCTGACCCTGGTCTCCGTGAACACCGAGAAGGGCATCATGAGCAGCTACAACGACGTGAACGGCAAGCTGACCTTCGCCTACGCCGCCGCCGAGGCCGTGAACGGCAAGGTCGCCACCCTCACCTTCTCCTACGACCAGAACACCTGCCCCAACACCACCGACGTGACCTCCACCACCCTGGAGGACGGCGCGAAGCTGGGTCTGACCGACGTGAAGAAGACCATCACCTTCAAGCTGCGCAACACCGTGGTCATCCCCGGTGAGCCCAGCACTCCCGTCACCCCGGCGGAGCCGGAGCTCCCCTTCACCGATGTGACCGAGGAGCATCCCTTCTATGAGGACATCCAGTATGTCTACGGGAAGGGCCTGATGAAGGGTGTCAGCAGCGACCTCTTCCAGAGCACCGCCAGCACCAGCCGCGGCATGATCGCCGCCATCCTCTACCGGATGGAGGGCGAGCCCGCCGTCAGCGGCAGCAATCCCTTCTCTGACGTGGCGGACGGCTCCTACTGCGACGACGCCACCGTCTGGGCGGCCAAGTGCGGCGTGGTGAAGGGCTATGGCGACGGTACCTTCCGTCCCGGCCAGGCCATCAGCCGCGAGCAGATGGCGGCCATCCTCTACCGCTATGCCCAGTACAAGGGCCGCGACGTCAGCGTGGGCGAGGACACCAACATCCTCAGCTACACCGACGCCGCGCAGGTGGCGGAGTTCGCCGTCCCGGCCTTCCAGTGGGCCGTGGGCGCCGGGATCATCAACGGCACCAGCGCCACCACCCTGAGCCCCAAGGGCAGCGCGACCCGCGGCCAGGTGGCGGCCATCCTGCACCGCTACGCCGAGTGGATCGGCTGAGCCGGGCAGAAAGCACAAGCGATCCCTGAAAGAAAGGCAGAGCCGGGCGACCGGCTCTGCCTTTTTCCTTGCGGAAGGCCGCAAAGCTATGGTATGCTGGGGAAAACGACGCGGGAGGGAGGATGCGTATGGAGATCATCCGGATCTCGGAGCACGGGGAGCTGGCCGCGGAGGCCGCGGCGTGGTTCCACAGCAAGTGGGGGATACCCCTGGCGGCCTATCAGGAGAGTATGGCGGAGTGCCTGGCGGGCGGCATCGTGCCGGAGTGGTATCTCGCCCGGGAGGAGGAGGCCATCCTGGGGGGCTGCGGGGTCATCGAGAACGACTTTCATGGGCGGAAGGATCTGCGGCCCAACGTCTGCGCCGTCTTTGTGGAGCCGGAGCACCGCTGCCGGGGCATCGCCGGGGCGCTGCTGGACTTCGTCTGCCGGGATTACCACCGGCGGGGCATCGACACGCTGTATCTGCTGACGGATCATGAGCACTTCTACGAGCGCTACGGCTGGGAGTTCTTCTGCCATGCCCTGGGGGACGGGGAGGAGACGCCCTCCCGGCTCTACCGCCGCCTCTGGCGGCCGGACGCGGACAGAGAAACGGACGGTTATCAGCTGAAAAGCAAACCGTGATAAGCGGGAGGGGAACGCCGGAAGGCGTTCTCTTTTTTCGCTAATTCTGTGCAAAAACAGAACGAAAAACTGTGGCATTTGGAGAATGTTAAAAAATCGACATTTTCCCTTGCGGGAAGGAGAAATCTCCCTTATAATGGAGCTGTCATACTGCAGGGGAATGGTCGGTTCACAGCTGCCGTTCCCTTGGGTGCGGCAAACGGCTTCGCAGGCCTGGGGGGGCCGGGGAAGCACAGCAAGCCTGAAAATCTGAGAACGGAGGACTACCACGGATGGAAGAGCAGCTTGCCCATGTGCGGGAGATCGTCTCCCAGCACGGCTGCAGGCAGTCGGATCTGATCGCGATCCTGCAGGAGATCCAGAACGAGTACAAGTACCTCAGCGAGGGCGCGTTGGTGACGGTGGCGGAGATGCTGCGCGTCAGCCCCGCCCATGTTTACAGCGTGGCCACTTTCTATGAGAATTTCTCCCTGGAGGCCAAGGGAAAGCATATCATCAAGGTCTGTGCCGGGACGGCATGTCATGTCCGCAAATCCCAGCCCATCTATGACGCTATCTATGAGGATCTGGGCCTCAGCGGAAAGCGCAAGACCTCGGACGACGGCCTTTTCACCCTGGAGACGGTGGCATGTCTCGGCGCCTGCGGCCTGGCCCCGGTGATGACCGTGGACGGCGAGGTCTATCCCCAGATGAGCCCCGAGGCGGCCCTGAAGCTGCTGGCGGAGATCCGGAAGGAGGAGCAGGCATGAGCAAGCTGACCCGGGAGGCCTTCCACCTCTACCAGAGCCACGCCAAGGAATCCCTGGAGCGGAGCCGGGAGGCGGTGTCCGTTCTGATCTGCGCCGGTACCGGATGTATCGCCGGCGGCGCCATGAAGATTTATGAGAACCTGAAGACCGAGTGTGAGAGCCGGGGCCTCCCCGTCTACATCGGCCTCAAGCACCACTCCGACGAGGAGAAGAGCCTCCACGTGAAGATGAGCGGCTGCCACGGCTTCTGCGAGATGGGGCCCCTGGTGCACATCGAGCCCATGGGCATCATGTATATCCACGTGAAGCCCGAGGACTGCCACGAGATCCTGGAGCGCACCGTGCTGGGCGGCGAGATCATCGACCGCCTGGTCTATACCCTGGACGGGGTCAAGTACCCCAAGCAGGAGGACATCCCCTTCTACAAGAAGCAGCACCGGGTGGTGCTGGCCAACTGCGGCAAGTCCGACGCCGAGGACATGGAGGAGTACATCGCCAAGGGCGGCTACGCCGCCTTTGAGAAGGCCCTCTTTGAGATGAGCGGCGAGGAGATCTGCCAGGAGATCCTCACCTCCGGCCTCCGCGGCCGCGGCGGCGGCGGCTTCCCCGCGGGCCGCAAGTGGGAGAGCGTCCGCAGGCAGGACTCCGAGGTGAAGTACGTGGTCTGCAACGGCGACGAGGGCGACCCCGGCGCCTTCATGGACCGCTCCGTCATGGAGGGCAACCCCCACAGCGTGCTGGAGGGCATGATGATCGCGGGCGTGGCCGCCGGGGCCCACGAGGGCTACATCTACGTCCGGGCGGAGTATCCCCTGGCCGTCAGCCGCCTGAAGACCGCCATCGCCAAGGCCGAGGAGTTCGGCCTGCTGGGCGAGGACATCATGGGCAGCGGCTTTGATTTCCGCCTGCATGTGAACCAGGGCGCCGGCGCCTTCGTCTGCGGCGAGGGCAGCGCCCTCACCGCCTCCATCGAGGGCAAGCGGGGCATGCCCCGCACCAAGCCCCCCCGGACGGTGGAGCACGGCCTCTGGGCCAAGCCCACCATCCTCAACAACGTGGAGACCTTCGCCAACGTCCCCGGCATCATCCGCCAGGGCTCCGGCTGGTACCGGGCCATCGGCACCGAGAAGAGCCCAGGCACCAAGGCCTTCGCCCTCACCGGCAACGTCAACAACACCGGCCTCATCGAGGTGCCCATGGGCACCACCATCCGGGAGGTGGTTTTTGACATCGGCGGCGGCATCCGGGACGGCAAGAAGTTCAAGGCCGTGCAGATCGGCGGCCCCTCCGGCGGCTGCGCCTGCGCCAGCGAGGAGCACCTGGATCTGCCCCTGGATTTCGACTCCCTGAAGAAGATCGGCGCCATGATCGGCTCCGGCGGCCTCGTGGTCATGGACGAGGACACCTGCATGGTGGAGACCGCCCGCTTCTTCATGAGCTTCACCCAGAACGAGAGCTGCGGCAAGTGCGTTCCCTGCCGGGAGGGCACCAAGCGCATGCTGGAGATCCTTGACCGCATCGTGGCCAACGAGGGCTCCCTGGAGGATCTGGATCTTCTGGAGGAGCTGGCGGAGGACATCACCAACACCGCCCTCTGCGGCCTGGGCCAGAGCGCCTGCAAGCCGGTGGTCAGCACCCTGCGCTACTTCCGCAACGAGTATCTCGCCCACGTGGTGGATCACCACTGCCCCATCTGCAACGGCCGCAAGCGCCGCCTGGTGGTGAACGCCGAGCTGTGCAAGGGCTGCGGCAAGTGCAAGCGCAACTGCCCCATGGAGGCCATCTCCGGCGAGATCCGCCAGCCCCATGTCATCGACAACGAGAAGTGCATCCACTGCGGCGCGTGCTGGGGCGCGTGCCCCTTCGGCGCCATCGACGCCATCGAGGAGGACTGAGCCATGGCGAAAGGAATCATGTATGTTGACGGCCTGCGCGTCCCCTTCGACGGGGAGAAGAACGTCCTGGCCGTGATCCGCAAGGCCGGCATCGAGATGCCCACCTTCTGCTACTACTCCGAGCTCTCCACCTATGGCGCCTGCCGCATGTGCCTCGTGGAGGACGAGCGGGGCAAGATCGACGCTTCCTGCTCCATGGAGCCCCGGGACGGGCTCCGGATCCGCACCAACACCATGCGGCTCCTGAAGTACCGGCGGCTGAACCTGGAGCTGATGCTGGCCTCCCACTGCCGGGACTGCACTACCTGCGAGAAGAGCGGCAGCTGCCACCTGCAGGAGCTGGCGGCCCGCTTCGGCGTCCGGAAAGTCCGCTTCGCGGATACCCGCCCCGCCTTTGAGAAGGACACCTCCTCCCCCGCCATCGTCCGGGACCCCGGCAAATGTATCCTCTGCGGCGACTGCGTCCGCACCTGCGAGGAGATGCAGGGCATGGGCATCCTGAACTTTGCCTTCCGGGGCAGCGAGGCCCAGGTGATGCCCGCCTTCGACCGCAAGCTCTCCGAGACCAAGTGCGTCAGCTGCGG
>CAKTSC010000032.1 GCA_934597465.1 uncultured Dysosmobacter sp. | reverse complement strand
CTCCCCATGGTCTGCACCAACGACGCCCACTACCTCCGGAAGGAGGACGCCGAGGCCCACGACATCCTCCTCTGCATCCAGACCGGCAAGCTGGTGGAGGACGAGAACCGCATGCGCTACGAGCCCCGGAACTTCTACCTCCGCTCCGAGCGGGAGATGGAGGATCTCTTCAGCCAGTTCGAGGGGGCCATCGAGAATACCGCCCGGGTGGCGGAGATGTGCCGCCTGGACTTCGAGTTCGGCAAGTACCACCTGCCGGAATTCCGCACCCCCGAGGGCTGGGACAGCTTCTCCTACCTGAAAAAGCTCTGCGACGAGGGCTACCGCGCCCGCTACGGGGACGATGACAGCAACCGCCCCCAGCTGGAGTATGAGCAGAACATGATCGAGAAGATGGGCTTCACGGACTACTTCCTCATCGTCTCGGACTTCGTGCGCTACGCCAAGGACGCTGGCATCCCCGTGGGCCCGGGCCGCGGCAGCGCGGCGGGCTCCATGGTGAGCTACTGCCTGGCCATCACGGACATCGACCCCGTGAAGTACGGCCTCTTCTTCGAGCGCTTCCTGAACCCGGAGCGGGTCAGCATGCCGGATATCGACATGGACTTCGGCGACACCCGCCGGGGCGAGGTGGTGGACTACGTCCGCCGCAAGTACGGGGATGACCACGTGGCCCAGATCGTGACCTTCGGCACCATGGCCGCCCGGGGCGTCCTGCGGGACGTGGGCCGCGTCCTGGGCATGCCCTATGCCGAGGTGGATACCATCGCAAAGCAGGTGCCCGGCGGCCCCGGGAACCTCCACATCACCCTGAAGGATGCCCTGCGCCTCAGCAAACCCCTCCGGGATCTCTACGAGGGCGACGAGCGGGTGAAAAAGCTCATCGACACCGCCCAGAAGCTGGAGGGCATGCCCCGCAACGCCTCCACCCACGCGGCCGGCGTGGTCATCACCCGCCGCCCGGTCTATGAGTACGTGCCCCTGGCGAAAAACGACGAGTCCGTGGTCTGCCAGTACATCATGACCACCCTGGAGGAGCTGGGCCTCCTGAAGATGGACTTCCTGGGCCTCCGGAACCTGACAGTGCTGGACGACGCCGTGAAGATGGTGCAGCGCCGGGAGCCGGATTTCAAGCTCTCGGACATCCCGGAAGGGGACAAAGAGACCTACCGGATGCTCTCCGACGGCAAGACCAACGGCGTCTTCCAGATGGAGTCCGCCGGCATGACCGGCGTCTGCGTGGGCCTCAAGCCCCAGAGCATCGAGGATATCACCGCAATCATCGCCCTCTACCGCCCCGGCCCCATGGACTCCATCCCCAAGTTCGTGGCCTGCAAGCACGATCCCAAGCTCGTCACCTATAAGGATCCCAAGCTGGAGCACATCCTCTCCGTCACCTACGGCTGCATCGTCTACCAGGAGCAGGTCATCCAGATCTTCCAGCAGCTGGCGGGTTACTCCCTGGGCCAGGCGGACATGATCCGCCGGGCCATGAGCAAGAAGAAGGCCAAGGACGTGGAGCGGGAGCGGCAGTTCTTCCTCCACGGGGATCCCGCCCGCGGCATCAAGGGCTGCATCGCCAACGGCGTCCCGGAGGCGGTGGCCCAGTCCATCTACGACGAGATCTACGACTTCGCCAACTACGCCTTCAACAAGGCCCACGCCGTCTCCTACGCCGTGGTGGCTTACCAGACCGCCTGGTTCAAGTGCCACCATCCGAAAGAGTACATGGCGGCCCTCCTCACCTCTGTTCTCGATAACTCCGATAAGGTGGCGGGCTACATCACCGAGTGCCGGGACTGCGGCATCGCCCTGCTGCCCCCGGACATCAACCACTCCTATGACGGCTTCACTGTGGAGGAGGGAGGCATCCGCTTCGGCCTCGCGGCGGTGAAGAACATCGGCCGGGGCTTCATCCAGTCCGTGGTGCGGGAGCGGCAGCACGGCCCCTTCACCTCCCTGCGGGACTTCTGCGACCGGATGGCCGGGAGCGACCTCAACAAGCGGGCCATGGAAAACCTCATCCGCTCCGGCGCCTTCGATTCCCTGGGGGCCCGGCGTTCCCAGCTCTGCCAGATCTACGAGACGGTGATGGACTCCATCGCCGAGACCCGCCGCCAGAATGTGGAGGGGCAGATGGACTTCTTCTCCCTGGGCGGTGGGGGCGAGACGAAAAAGCCCCAGCAGGACATCCTGCCGGACATCCCGGAGTTCACCCCCCAGGAGCGGATGCGCATGGAGAAGGAGACCACCGGCCTCTACCTCTCCGGCCACCCCATGGACGCCTACCGGGAGCAGCTCCGGCGGCTCCGGGCCCCCAGCATCGCCGCCGTCCTGGCGGAAGCCGGACAGGAGGGCGGCCGCTTCCAGGACGGCCAGCGCATCACCGTCTGCGGCGTGGTCAGCGCCAGCAAGACCAAGACCACCAAGAGCAACACCCTCATGGCCTACGTCACGGTGGAGGACGATACCGGCTCCATCGAGCTCCTCTGCTTCGCACGGACGCTGGAGCAGTCCGGCGCCTATCTGAAGGAGGGCACGGCGGTGGCGGTGCGGGGCCGCCTCTCCCTGCGGGAGGATAAGCCCCCCCAGATCCTCTGCGACTCCGCTTCCCCCCTGGACAGTGCCCTGCCGGACGCCGCCGCCCTGAACCGGGAGCCGGAACCCCGCCGCACCCTCTACCTGAAGTTCCCCGGCGAGACCGCGCCGGAGCTGGCCCACCTGCGCCGGGTTTTCCAGATGTTCCCGGGGAAGGACAGCGTAAAGCTGGTGATGGCCGACAGCCGCCGCGTCTTCCAGGGCAGCCTGGGTCTCCACGACGCCCTCCTGGCCGAGTGCCGCGAAGTCCTGGGCCCGGAAAATGTGGTGGTAAAGTGATGCCGGCCCTGGAAGCGGGAAACCCCGGGGCAGCCTGCGCCCGGGGAGCCTCCCGGGAGAGCGGCCGCCGGAGATCCGTGTGACTGTCCGTGTGACTGATTGAAAAAACCGCAAAGAATACGAGGTGGAAGACCGCGGTCTTCCACCTCGTTCCCTTATGTCTGCTTGTCCTGAAAGCTCCGGCGCATGGCGTGGATGGCGTTCTTCTCCAGCCGGGAGACCTGGGCCTGAGAGATCCCCACCTCGGCGGAGACCTCCATCTGGGTCTTCCCCTCGCAGAAGCGAAGGGCCAGGATCCGCTGCTCCCGGCCGTCCAGCCGGTGCAGGGCCTCCTTCAGGGCGATGCGCTCGATCCACTTCTCGTCGGTGTTCCGCCGGTCGCTGACCTGATCCATCACGCAGATGGCGTCGCCGCCGCTCTCATAGATGGGCTCGTAGAGGGACACCGGGTCCACGATGGCGTCCATGGCGAAGACCACCTCCTCCCGAGGGATATCCAGGACCTTGGCGATCTGATCCACGGTCGGCTCCCGCTGGTTTTCCGCCATGAGCTTCTCCCTTGCCTGCAGGACCCGGTAGGCGGTGTCCCGCATGGAGCGGGAGACCCGAATGGCGCTGTTGTCCCGGAGGTAGCGGCGGATCTCGCCTACGATCATGGGGACGCCATAGGTGGAGAAGCGCACGGGCTGGGTAATGTCAAAGTTGTCGATGGCCTTGATGAGCCCGATGCAGCCCACCTGGAAGAGGTCGTCGGCATTCTCGCCCCGGCCCACGAACTTCTGGATCACCGAGAGCACCAGCCGGAGGTTCCCCTCAATGAGCTGCCGCCGGGCGTCGGCGTCCCCCTCCTTGCTGCGGCGCAGAAGGGCCATGATCTCCTCGTTCTTCAGCACCTTCAGCTTCGCGGTGTTGACGCCGCAGATCTCCACCTTTCCCTGCATCGCTGCCACCTGCCTTCCCTCACTCTGTCCCCAGTATGGCCCCGGCGCTCCCGCCCTATACTGGGAGCTTTTGTCGGAAATCCGCCGGGATAGGACATTCCCGCCCAAACATAGGCTGAGGCGGGGGTGATGGCATGCAGTGCAGGATGGTGGAGCTGCGGCGCAAGGAGGTCATCAACATCCGGGACGGCTGCCGCCTGGGCTTCGTGGGAGATGTGGAAGTCCGGGTGCCGGAGGGGCAGGTCTCGGCTCTGATCGTCTTCGGCCCCTGCCGCTTCTTCGGCCTCTTCGGCAGGGGAGAGGACTACTACCTCCCCTGGGAGTGCATCCAGCGCATCGGGGACGACATCATCCTCGTCGACAAGGCCTTCCCGCCGCCGCCTCCGCCCCCCGAGCGCCGTGGCTGGTGGAAGCGCTGAGGGGGAAAAAGAGGGGGCGGGCCGCATGGCCCGCCCCCTCTTTTTGCGCCCGGATGCGCCCCGTTTCCCGCGTTTCCCCGGGCTTTTTCCGGCTTTCCCTTGCCTTTTTCCGGGAAACGTTGTATAGATGAAGACAGGCTATGCGCCAGGCGCATACGAAAGGTCGCGGACACGGGGAATTTTTGTCCGCCCAGCGTGAAAGGAGAAAGAACCATGACCAGAGAGGAACAGCTCATCACCCTCTGCCGGGATGTCATCCGCATCCCCAGCCCCTCGGGCCGGGAGGGCGAGGTCGCCCGCTTCCTGAAGGGGAAGATGGAGGACTTCGGCTTCGACGAAGCCCACATCGACCGCTGCGGCAGCGTCTACGGCCTGATCCGCGGGAAGCGTCCGGGGAAGACGATCCTGATGGACGGCCACATCGACCATGTGGAGGTCATCGACGAAGACCGGTGGCGCCACGCCCCCTGGGGCGCGGAGATAGAGGACGGCAGGATCTATGGCCGGGGCACCTCGGATATGAAGGGCAGCGTGGCCGCCATGGTCTTCGCCGCCGCCTGCTTTGCCCAGGATACCGGGCGGGACTTCGCCGGCACGGTGGCCGTCTCCTGCACCGTGCATGAGGAGTGCTTCGAGGGCGTCTCCTCCCGGGAGATCAGCCGCCTTGTCCGCCCGGACTATGTCATCGTGGGGGAGGCCACCTCCTCCACCGTGAAGATCGGCCAGCGGGGCCGGGCCGAGGTGGTGGTGGAGACGGAGGGCGTCAGCTGCCACTCTTCCAACCCGGAGAAGGGCGTCAACGCCGTCTACCACATGAATACCCTCCTGGAGGAGATCCGGAAGATCCGCCCCAACGAGCATCCCATCCTGGGGAAGGGCATCCTGGAGCTGACGGATATCATCTCCTACCCCTACCCCGGCTCCTCCGTGCTGCCCTCCCTCTGCCGGGCCACCTTCGACCGCCGCACCCTGGTGGGGGAGGACGAGGCCGTGATCCTGGGCCAGTTTGAGGAGGCCATCCGCCGCACCCGGGAGAAGCTCCCGGAGCTCCGGGCCCGGGCCTACCTGGCGGAGGGGGAGGAGAAGTGCTGGACGGGGGAGACCATCCGGGCCAAGCGCTATTTTCCCGCCTGGGTGGTGGACGAGAACAGCGACTTCGTCCGCAAGGCCGTGGAGGGCCTGCGGGAAGCGGGCATCGACACCGCCATCTCCCACTTCTCCTTCTGCACCAACGGCAGCCACTTCTGTGGCGAGGCCGGCATCCCCACCATCGGCTACGGCCCGTCCCTGGAGTCCCTGGCCCACGTCCGGGACGAGTACATCGAGATCGACCAGCTGACCCGGGCCTGCCGGGGCTTTGAGAACATCCTGCGCAAGCTGACGGAGTGACCGCCTCCGGCACATGCGTTCCACTGGAAAGGAGAGAGGATCCATGACTGACCGGGAGCTCATCGCCCGGCGTCTCGCGGGCCAGCATCTCACCGCGCCCGCAGACGGTCTCACGGCCGCCGCCGGCCTCTGCGGCGTCCAGGCACAGTTCTACCCCCAGGCCCTCCACGCCCTGCGCATCCGGGGCGGGACGGGGGAGACGGCGGGCCTTGTGAAGAGCTGGACGCTCCGGGGCACGCTGCATCTCTTCCCGGAGCGGGATCTGCCCCTCTTCCTCCACCGGGGCCGGACGCCCTTCCTCCGCCCCTGCGACACCCTGGCGGGAGACGAGGTGCTCAGCGAAGCTCGAAAGGCGTACTTCGCGGACTGCATCCTGCAGCGCCTTTCGGAGGGCCCCGCCCTCCGGGAAGAATTGAAAGCCGCCTGCCGCTCCGCCGGCATGACGCCGGAGGAGGAAGCCCACCTCTTCGACGCCTGGGGCGGCCTGCCCCGGGCCCTCTGCGAGGCCGGGCGGATCTGCCACGCGGCGGGGGAGGGCAAGGTCTTCCGCCGCTGCCCGGACTTCGTCCCCCTGGAGCGGGACGCCGCCCGGAGGGAGCTGCTGCGCCGCTACTTCGCCCACTACGGCCCCGCCCGCCTCCGGGATGCCGCCCACTTCTTCGGCGCCTCCCAGCGGACGCTGGCGCCCCTGCTCCGGGAGCTCCCGCTGGAAGGGGAGACCTGGCGGGGGGAGACGGTCTTCTCCCTCCCGGGGGCGGATGCCCCCGTCGCCCTGCCGGAGGTCATCCTCCTCTCCGCCTTTGACCCGCTGCTCCTGGGCTACGACAAGCGGCAGGATCCCCTGCTGCCGGAGCCCTGCCGGGCACGGGCCTACCGTCCCGGCGGGATGATCCTGCCCGCCGTCCTCCTGCGGGGAACCCTCGCCGCCGTCTGGAAGCGGACGGGCCAGACCCTCACCGTCTCCGCCTTCGCGCCCCTTTCCCCCGGGGACAGAGCCGCCGTCGAGACGGAGGCCCGCCGCCTCTTTCCCACCCTCCGCACCGTCGCCTTACCGGATCCCTGATCCCAAACCATCCGAACAGGGCGGCGGGAGCTCCAAGCTCCCGCCGCCCTGTTCCTATTATACTTATAAATGAGTGCATGGAAAGCCTATGAGTGCATGGAAAGCAGTTCCACAAGTTAGATCAGTCCCAGCGTGCCAAGGAGAACCAGCAGCACCAGGATCCCCTGGGTATAGGGGTAGACCAGCACATCCCGCCCGAAAAGGCCGGGGGCCTGCAGCAGGCGCATATCGTATTGGCGTCTCTCGCCCTTCGGAATGCTGCGAAAAAGAAGGATCCGCACAGCGCTCAGGCCCAGGAAAAGCCCCTCAAAGCCCAGCAGGATATGTTCCTTCCCCCTGGATTGAACACCCTCGACCCAAAACGCCAGGGAAAGGAGCCCGCAGGGAATCAGGATCCCCAGGATATCCACGATTTTTTGCTTCCGCAACGGATTCCCCTCCTTCCTGCGATATCGGCTGTTTCTCATCCTACCATATCCCGCTGCCAACTGCAAGGCGGCGCAAAACCGCCGAAGCCCCAAAGGGACATCAATGGGCGGCAAAAGGAACAAAAATTTCCGAAAAACCCTTGCCTTTTCCCTCCCCCTGTGGTATCATATCACAGCATTCCGCATGGCTGCGGACTCTTTGTCTGTGCCCAAAACCATCTGGCGATGGGTTGGCAGGGGGGAGGAGGCAGTCAGAGGCAGAACTAAATTTACTAGGAGGAACAAGAAAAATGGCAAATTCCAACGTCGTTTCCATGAAGGCCCTGCTGGAGGCGGGCGTCCACTTCGGTCACCAGACCCGCCGGTGGAACCCCAAGATGGCTCCCTATATCTACACCGAGCGCAACGGCATCTATATCGTTGACCTGCAGAAGACCGTCCGCAAGCTGGAAGAGGCCTACAGCTTCGTCCGTGAGCTCTCCGCCAGCGGCAAGTCCCTGCTCTTCGTCGGCACCAAGAAGCAGGCCCAGGACGCCATCCGGGACGAGGCTCTGCGCTGCGGCCAGTACTATGTCAACGCCCGTTGGCTGGGCGGCATGATGACCAACTTCAAGACCATGCGCACCCGCGTGGACCGTCTCAACCAGCTCAAGACCATGCAGACCGACGGCACCTTCGACATGCTCCCCAAGAAGGAAGTCATGAAGCACCTGGGCGAGATCGAGAAGCTGGAGAAGTATCTGGGCGGCGTCAAGGATATGAAGACCCTCCCCGGCGCCCTCTTCATCGTGGACACCCGCAAGGAGCGCAACGCCATCGCCGAGGCTCACAAGCTGGGCATCCCCGTGGTGGCCATCGCCGACACCAACTGCGATCCCGATGAGATCGACTACGTCATCCCCGGCAACGACGACGCCATCCGCGCCATCAAGCTGATCTCCTCCATCATGGCCAACGCCGTGCTGGAAGGCAAGCAGGGCGAGCAGATGGAGGACGCCGGAAAGGACGAGTCCGCCGAGTAATTTCCAAGCACCCGCCGGGAGGGGCGGAAGTCCCCTCCGGATACTTGAAATATAGGAGGATATAAAAATGGCATTTACTGCTGCCGATGTGAAGACCCTGCGCGAGATGACCGGCGTGGGTATGATGGACTGCAAGAAGGCCCTGGCCGCCTCTGACGGCGACATGGACAAGGCCGTGGAGTTCCTGCGGGAGAAGGGCCTGGCCGCTTCCGCCAAGAAGGCCGGGCGCATCGCCGCCGAGGGCATGGCTTACGCCGCCGTCATCGACGGTGTGGGCGTGGTGGTCGAGGTCAACGCCGAGACCGACTTCGTGGGCAAGAATGAGAAGTTCGTGGACTTCGTCAAGGGCGTCGCCGCCACCGTGGCCGCCAACAAGCCCGCCTCCCTGGAGGAGCTGCTGGAGTGCAAGTACCTGGGCACCGAGCTCACCGTGACCCAGCAGACCCAGGAGATGGTTCTCGTCATCGGCGAGAACATCAAGGTTCGCCGCTTTGCCTTCTTCACCGAGGGTGTCACCGTTCCCTATATCCACGCCGGCGGCAAGATCGGCGTTCTCGTGAACCTTTCCGTGGATGGCGGCATCGACGCCACCGCCATCGGTAAGGACGTCGCCATGCAGATCGCGGCCCTGAATCCCCGTTTCTGGGATAAGAGCAGCGTCACCCAGGATGTCCTGGACGAGGAGAAGAAGATCCTGGTGGCCCAGATGGCCAACGATCCCAAGATGGCCAATAAGCCCGACGCCGTCAAGGAGAAGATCGCCGCCGGTAAGCTCAACAAGTTCTACTCCGAGAACTGCCTGCTGCAGCAGGAGTTCGTCCGCGGCGACATCTTCACCGGCACCGTGGAGGACTATATCGCTGACGCCGCCAAGAAGCTGGGCGGCAAGGTCACCTTCGTCAACGCCGTTCGCTTCGAGAAGGGCGAGGGCATTGAGAAGAAGCAGGAGAACTTCGCCGAGGAGATCGCCAAGATGGTGAAGTGATTCCCGCCGGGAATTCCAAACTGCATCGAGAGCGCTCCGGGGCAGCCGCCCCGGGGCGCTTTTCCGCCCCGAAAATCCCGCGAAAAATTCCGCCCGTTTTCCGCGCTTTTTCGCCGGAATTTTCCCGGAAGGGCCGCTTTTTCACCGAAATTCCCCCGTTTTCCTTCGCCGGTTTTCGCCGGACGGTGTGGGGGAATTCCGGGCAATTTCTCTTGTGCCTGGGGGAAAAAAATGCTATAATGACTTGTTCTTATAAAAAATGGGGTAATATCGGGGTAAAACCGCCGAAGGGGCCGGTCTGGCCCCGGTCGGCCGGGCCGGGGGCGCTTTCCGCCGCCGGGGGAGGGGAGGAACCGCATGAGCTATCTCAAAGATCTCTTTCAGGCGCTGGATATTGGCTCTCTGACGGAGGCTGTGATCCGCCTTCTGGGGGTCTTCCTCTGCCTCACCGTCCACGAGACCTGCCACGGCCTCGCCGCCTACGCCCTGGGGGATCCCACGGCGAAATCCATGCACCGGCTGAGTTTGAACCCCCTGCGGCACATCGACTGGATCGGCCTTTGCATGATGTTTTTCTGCGGCTTCGGTTGGGCCAAGCCCGTGCCGGTGGATCCCCGCTACTTCCGGAGACCCAAGCAGGGCATGGCCCTGACCGCCCTGGCGGGGCCCGTCTCCAACCTGCTGCTGGCGCTTTTACTGCTGCTGGGCAGCCGCCTGATCTACCAGTTTGCCCCGTATTCCGATGCCTGGAACGGGATCTTTTACTTCCTGCTGCGTACCTCCGTCCTCTCCGTGGGCCTGGGGATCTTCAACCTCATCCCCATCCCGCCCCTGGACGGATCCAAGATCCTGGCGGCCTTCCTGCCGGATCGCACCTACTTCCAGCTGATGCGCTACGAGCGCTACGGGATGCTGCTGCTCATCGTCCTCTCCTTCTGGGGCGTGGGCGGGAACGCCGTCTCCGCCGCCATCGGCTGGGTCTACAACCTCTTTGTCAACCTGATCTACTGAGGTGAACCGATTTGGAGAACCCTGTTTTCAAACTGGAGAAAGTCGTCCGCACCCGGACGGAGGAGCGGCAGGATTTTGAGGGGCCGCTGGATCTGATCCTCTTCCTTCTGGGGAAGAATAAGATGGAGATCCAGGACATCTCCGTGGCGCTGATCTGCGACCAGTACATCGCCTGGCTGGAGCAGCGGCGGCAGATGGATCTGGAGGTGGCCAGCGAGTTCGTCACCATGGCCTCCCACCTGGTCTACCTGAAGACGCGGATGCTCCTCTCCCTGGAGGACGAGGAGGCCCAGACCGAGGTGGACGCCCTGATCCAGTCCCTGGAGGAGCGCCGCCGCCATGAGAGCTACGGCCGCGTCCGCCAGGCCGCCAAGCGGCTGGAGGGGCTGGAGGAGTTTGGCCGCTGCATCGAGACCCGGGGCCCGGAGCCCATGGAGCGGGGCAAGATCTACGAGTACCGCCACGAGCCCGCCGACCTGGTGCTGGCTCTGGCGGAGATCCAGAACCGGGCGGAGCGGAAGATGCCGCCCCCCAAGGCCGCCTTTGCCCAGATCGTCCAGCGGGAGCCCTACCCCGTGGAGAGCAAGGCCCGGGAGATCATCGGCAGCCTGAAGCGGGGCGGGATGCTGCGCTTTCTGCAGCTCTTCCGGGGCAGCCGCAGCCGCAGCGAGGTGGTGGCCACCTTCCTGGCGGTGCTGGAGCTGTGCAAGGCGTCCGTTATCCGTCTTGCCGGTTCCCAGCAGGACTGCACTGTCAAGCAGCTCCGGGACCTGCCGGACGACATCAAATTCTAAGGAGGAAGCCCCATGGATCTTGACGTGAAGGAACTGGAATCCGCCATCGAGGGCATCCTCTTTGCCTCCGGCGAGCCGGTGCAGATCG
>CAKTSC010000031.1 GCA_934597465.1 uncultured Dysosmobacter sp. | reverse complement strand
CAAGCCTTATCACCTCCATCGAGGCGTACCAGGGAGATTTCCTGGTGAAACTGGGAACGGACGAGGACTGCCCCAGCCTGGACTGGGTCTACGGGCAGAGCGGCATCCGCCGCCGGATGCTGTGGCTGGACGAGCCCCTGATCCGCTGCGAGATCCGGGAGCAGGCCAGCGTCAAAGTCATCACCGGCGGCCCCAACATCTACAACGGCGTGCCGGGCTTCCCCCACGTGGAGACCGCCGCGCTGGGCCTTCTCTACGATGAGCAGGGCCGGGAGCTCCCCTATGATCTCTACGGTTCCCCCAGCACCACCGGGTCCAGCACCTACTGGGCCGGGGCGGGGGAGAGCTATCCCATGGGCATGCAGGGCCGCCGGGAGGCCATCCGCTCCGCCCAGATCGACGCGGGCGGCCTCACCGTAGCCTTTGCCCCGCTGGCGGACGGCAGCGACTTCACCGCCGCCTACTGCGAGATCCCCTATACCGAGGTGGGCCTCTCCCAGGACGGCATGACCCTCACCGTCACCATGCACGATACCTTCCTCGGCAGCGGCACCCTCTCCAAGGATGCGGACCTGGACTTCCTGAAGGAGTACGGCTCCCTGTACCCCGAGAGCTTCCCCGCCGGGGAGCTGGCAGGCAGCTGCACCCTCATTGAGAAGGCGGAGCTCCGCCAGGACGGCAACAACGCCGTGCTCACCGTCACCCTGGCTGACGGCCCCATCCACGGCAGGAACTTCGGTGACGGTTATTACCGCTTCACCGCTGAGACCGGTTATACCGGCATCGCCGACACCGGTCCCTACCTCCGGGTGACCCTCAACGCCACCGACGAGCTCTTTGCGGACGGCTGAGAACGCCATCAAGAAAGCCAAAAGCGCCCCGCCGAAAGGCGGGGCGCTTTCGCTTACTTTTCCGGCCGGAGGGCCCGGCGGATGAGGGTGCGGAGGTGCTGGGGAAGGGCGGGGGCGCTCTGGCCCAGCTCCGCCAGGTAGCAGAAGCTCAGGGCGCCGCCCACGGCGGCGGAGAGCAGGGCCCCGGCGCAGTAGTCCGCGGGCAGGGAGGGATCCACCTCCCCCGCCTGCTGGAGCCGGGCCACCGTCTCCCGCGTCAGGGCGCGCAGGGCCTCAAAGCGCTCCATGGCCCCGCCGGGAAGGCACGCGCCCCCCAGGCTGTCGGCAATGACCTTGTAGGGCCCTATGCGGCTGCCCGCGAGATCCTGCAGGTAGCCCAGCACAGCGTCCTCCAGGCCCGTGAGGGTCTCGCAGGCGGCGAAGCGGGCGCGGATGTGGCCGATCTCACTGTCGAAGCAGTAGAGGGCCATGCCCTGGAGGATCTCCTCCTTGGAGGCAAAGTACTCATAGACCGTGCCCTTGCCGATGCCCGCCGCCTGGGCGATGTCCTGCACCTTCATGGCGGCGGGGCTGGCCCCCTGGGCGATGAGCCCCAGGGCCGCCCGGTAGATGGCTTCCTCCCGCTGGAGATTTCGGTTTTCCGTCATTTCCGGGCCTCCTTTCCCTGTCCCTTCCGGCGGAAGGGGCCACGCCGGGGAGCGTCGTCCTCCGGCTGGGAGGCGGTGCCACGGGCGGCGAATTCGGCGGCGAACTCCGCTGCGTCGTCCGGCAGGTCGTCCAGGCTGTCGTCCCCCACGTCAATGTTCACCGGGGGCCTGCGGTAGAAGAGATCGTACATCACCGGCACGATGAAAAGGGTCATGAGGGTGGCGTAGCTGAGACCGCCGATGATCACGATGGCCATGCCCCGGCCCATGGAGCTGGCCATGTCCGTGCCGAAAAGCATGGTGGTCATGGCCAGCACCGTGGTGAGGGTGGTCATGAGGATGGGCCGCATCCGCGTTTTGCCGGTGGCCACCAGGGCGTCCGTCCGCCCCAGGCCGCCGATGCGCAGCTGGTTTGCGTAGTCCACGAAGACGATGCCGTTGTTCACCACCACGCCCATGAGGATCAGAAAGCCCATGAGGGACACCAGGGAGAGCTGCTCCCCCAGCAGCATCAGCCCCAGCATGCCGCCGGTGAAGGCCAGGGGGATGGTGAAGAGCACGATGAAGGGGGAGAGGAGGCTCTGGAACTGGGCCACCATCACAAAGTAGACGAGGAGCAGGGCCAGGGCCATCATTTTGCTCATCTGCACCACCATGTCCTGCACGGAGCTGCTCTCGCCGGAGAGCTCCGCCGTGCAGCCCGCGGGCAGATCCAGGGCCGCCAGCTTGGGCTCCAGCTCCCGGGAAAGGAGGGTGGTATTGTAGCCGTCCGCCGTTTCGGAGCTGACGGTGAGGTAGCGGGAGCCGTTCTCCCGGGCGATGGTGAGGTAGCTCTCGCTCTCCTGCAGGGAGGCGAACTCCCGGAGGAGGTGGGTCTCCTTCACCGTGCCGCCGGTCTCATCCATGGTGCTGGTCTCAAACGCCATGTCCAGAAGGTTCTCCAGCTCCGGCACGCCGCTGCCGTCCACCAGGATGACGGGGTAGCTGCTGCCGCTCACCTGCAGGGTGGTGGCGGTGGCTTCCGTGGTGAGGCTGGCGGCGATCTGCTGGTAGACCTGAGCCACAGTGAGGCCCAGGCGCATGGCGGCGTCCTTGTCCACCACGATGCGCTGGGAGGGGTCACCGCCCTCCTGGCCGTCGGAGATGTTCTCGATGCCGGGGATGCCTGCCATCAGCTCGCTGACCTGCTGCCCGGCCTGGCGGAGGGCTTCCAGGTCGCTGCCGTAGAGCACCACCTTCACGCCGCTGCCGTAGAGGGTGTCGATGTCCATCATGCCGCTGCCCATGACCTGCACCTCGCAGGGCAGGGCGGCGGTGGCGTCCTGGATCTCGGTCTGGATCTCCGGGACGCGCTGGGCGCCCTTATCCGTCAGCAGGACGTAGAAGGTGAAGCTGGTGTTGTCGGTCTCGGCGGCGGTGCCGCCCACCATGGTCATCATGCTTCCGGCGCCGCCGGACATGGCGCCCACGCTCTCCACCCCGTCCACGGCGGTGATGGCCTCCATCACGGCGTCCGCCGCGGCGAAGGCGTCGGCCTTGGGGGTATCGTCGGAGACGGTGACGTTGACGGAGAGCTGGTTGCTGTTCATCTCCGGGAAGAGCACCACGCCCATGGTGACGATGCGCCAGACGGAGAGCCCCAGCAGGGCCACGGCCACGATGAGGGCCCAGGCCTTGTGCCGGAGACAGCGGCGCAGCAGGATCTCATAGCGGGCAAGGAAGAGGTCAAAGAGGGGCTGGCGGATCTCCTTCTGCCGCCGCAGCAGCGTCGCGCCGGAGCAGGGGACTACCGTCAGGGCCACCACGAGAGACGCCATCAGGCTGAAGGTGATCGTCCATGCCATGTCGGCGAGGAGGGTGCGCACCATGCCGCTGGCAAAGAGCATGGGAAGGAACACGCAGACCGTGGTGAGGGTGGAGGAGAGGATGGGCCCCGCCACCTGCTTTGCCCCCTGCACGGCGGCCCGGGGAGCCGGGACGCCCCGGTTGCGCAATCGGTAGATATTCTCGATGACCACCACCGAGTTATCCACCAGCATGCCGATGCCCAGGGCCAGGCCAGAGAGGCTCAGAATATTCAGCGTGATGCCGGAGAAGTACATGAGCACGATGGCGAAAAGCACGCTGAGGGGCATGCTGATGGCCACCACCGCCGTGGGGCGGATGTCCTTCAGGAAGACCGCCAGCACCAGGATCGCCAGGATGGCGCCCCAGATGAGGTTGCTCATCACGCTGTCCACAATGAGCTGGATGTAGTCGCCCTGATCCATGATGGCGGTGAGGTGAAGGCCGTCGATCTCCCCCTCCAGCTCCTCCATGGCGGCGGAGCTGGCCCGGGTGACGGCGGAGGTGGAGGCGGTGGAGCTCTTGTAGACCGCCAGGAGCACGGCCCGGTTGCCGCCCACCTTGGCGTAGCTGTCATCGGCGTTGTCGGTGAGCTCCACCGTGGCGATGTCCCCCATGCGGACATCGCCGATGCCGTCCACGGAGCAGAGGAGCATGTCCCGGAGCTCGTCGATGCTGCCGAAGGCGTCGCCTACCTTCAGTAAGTAGCGATCCGACCCGCTCTCGATGTAGCCCGCGGGCATGGAGAAGTTCTGGGCCATGAGAAGCTGGCTCAGGGTGGTGAGATTCAGGAGCTGATCTAAGTTGGCGCTCTTCAGGGCCTCCTCCCGGGCGGCTTCATACTCCTGCCGGGCGGCGGCCAGTTGGGTCTCCCCGGCCTGGAGCTGCGTCCGGCCGATCTCAATGCGCAGCTGCCCCAGGCCCAGCTGGGCCTCGCTGCCGCTGAGGAGGAGCTGCACCGCCATGTCGGCCAGGCCCTGATCCAGGGGATCCTCCTCCAACTGCCGGAGAACGCTCTGCAGCTCCGCCAGCTGGGCGCGGAGGGAGGCGAGCATCCGCTCCGCCCGGTCGATCTGCTCGTTGAGCTGGGCGATGCTGGCCTCCAGGGAGGCCCGGAGCTCCGCCGTGCCGTCGTTGAGGCTGCCCTCGGCGTCCTCCCGGGCCTTCACCAGGAGGGCGGCGTTATTCAGGGCCGCCTTGGCGGCGGAGAGGGTGGCAAGCTCCTCCTGCCAGGCGGAAAGGCGCTTGCGCTGGGTATCCAGGGCGTTCCGCTGGGTGAGGAGCTCCGCACGCTCTGTCTCCAGGGTCTGGATCCGGGCGCGGATGGCCTCCTGCTCCTCCGGCGCGGCGGTCTCCAGCTGCTGATTCAGGGTCACCAGCTCCTGATCCTTTCCCTGGATGGCCAGGGTCAGAGAGAGGATCTGTCCCTCGGTCTCCGCCAGGGCGGCGGAGACGCTCCGCCCCCCGGTGAGCTCCCCGGCGGCCTGGTCGATGGCTTCCTCCGCCCGGCCGATGGAGGCCAGCATGGCGGCGGTCTTGGCGGCGTCCCGCTCCGCCTCCTTCAGGGTCTGGGGCATGGCGGAGGCCCGGTACTGGGGGTCATAGCGGGAGAGGATCTCCCGGGCGGAGCGGAGGAGCTCATCGTCCAGCGGCAGGCTGATCTCCACGGTCTCGCTGAGGTGCAGGGCCTCCAGCTGCCGCTGGGCCCGCTCCAGCTGGGATCTGAGGTCGGTGATCTCCCGCTCCAGCTGGGGGATCTCCCGGTTCAGCCGGTCGATGGCGGAGCGGAGCTGGGAGGTGAGGCCGGCCTTCTGGTCGGCCAGCTGCTGTGTCCCGTCCTTCAGCTGCTGCTCCGCCTGATCCAGGGCCCGGAGGCCGTCCCGGATCTGGGCCTCCCCCACGTCCAGCTGCCCCCGGGCCTTTGCCAGGCGGTCGCTGACGAGGGAGAGGAGCCGGTCGTTGAGGGCGTCGATCTTTCCCTCGTCCAGGCGCACCTCCACCGTCCGCTCCACCAGGCCGATGGTGCTGACGCTGGCCACGCCGTCCAGCCGCTCCAGCCGGGGAAGGACGGTGTTCTCCACCAGGGCGGAGAGCTCATAGACGTCCATGTCCTGGCAGTCCACGGCCACGTATTGGCTGGCCATCATGTCCGGGCTCATCTCGATGAGCATGGGGGTGGCCGCCAGTTCCGGCAGACTCCCCTCGATCTGGTTGACGGCGGTGCTGGCCTTTACCAGGGCACTGTCCATGTTGGTGTCCTCCTGGTACTCCAGGATCACCACGCTGTAGTTCTCGCTACTTTGGCTGGTGACGTTCTTCACCCCGTTGAGGGTGGAGAGGCTGTCCTCCAGGGGCTGCGTCACGTCGGCTTCCACCTGCTCGGGGCTGGCGCCGGGATAGGTGGTCACCACCAGGAGGTAGGGCAGGTTCATCTCCGGCAGGAGATCCGTCTGCATCCCGCTGAGACTCACGAAGCCCAGCACGATCACAAGGATCACCGAGACCAGGACGGTAAAGGGTTTTCTGACACTGTATTTCGGCATGCTCTGTTCCCTTTCATGCCCGCGCCGCGGGCGGATTTCCATGGGGGGCCGCCCGGCGGGCGGCGGGGGAGGGGGGACTTCACGGTTTCCGACCGACCGGTCGGTCGGCGATGATTATAGCACGCCCCCCGCCGCCTTGTAAAGTGGCCGCGGGGCGGGGAAAGAGACTTTTTTCCGGCGGGCCCGCCATCCTTGACGGCGGCTTAACACAGCCCGCCCCGGGCCGGATGGCGGGAAGCCGCACCCTGCGGAAGAATTGACACATCCCCCTGCATTTCGCCCCTATCCCTCCGGGGCGGGAGGTGGTACAATGGGGAAAACGCGGGGCGCTGCGCCCCTGCACGCAATCGATTGCGGATGAAAGAAGGGAGGGAAGACGGATGCGGAAACGCCGGTTCTGGCTGCTTCCGGCGGCGCTGCTGCTGGTGCTGTGGGGCCTTTGGGCGGCGGAGCGCCCGGTGTTCCAGGGGAGCCTGGGAAAGGAGCCGGACGCCTACGCCCTGGAGATCCGGCGCATGAACGGGGAGGACAGCCACCGCCTTTCCCTGGCCGCCGGAGACCGCTTGGCTGTCTCCCTGGCGGCGGAGCGGGGCCGCCTGACCCTCACCGTCACCGGCCCGGACGGGGCCGTCCTCTACCAGGGGGACGGCAGCGCCTGCGGCAATTTCACCCTCACCGTCCCGGCGGACGGCGACTATACTCTGACTGTGCGAGGTACCCGGGCGGCGGGCTCTGTGTCCGCCCTCCTGCTGCTGCGGCGCAGGCCCCTGGGGGACATCCTGGGCGGGATCTTCGGCGTCACGCTGATGCTCTGGATCGGCATCCAGTTCTACCTGTTCCCCCTGAACTTCCTGTCCACGGCCTACTTCGTCTTCGGCCTCATCCAGGCCGCCACAGGCTACATGGCCTGGGTCTTCGCCCGGCAGGAGCGTTTCCGCGTCTCTCAGGCCGACTACCCCAACATCGGCACGAACCCCAGACGCCTGCTGATCTACTTCTCCCGGATGGGCTACACCGAGAAGGCCGCCCTGGAGGAGGCTGACCGCACCGGGGCCCGGGTCTGCCGCCTGCGGGCCAGGGAGCGGACGGAGGGGACGCTGGGCTTCTGGTGGTGCGGCCGCTTCGGCATGCACGGCTGGGCCATGCCGGTGGAGGATACCGGCCTGGATCTCCGGCAGTTCGACCATGTGACCCTCTGCAGCCCCATCTGGGTCTTCCGGCTCTCCGCCCCCATGCGGGCCTTCTGCCAGGGGGCGAGGGGGAAGATCCTCTCGGCGGACTACCTCCTGCTGCACCACCAGAAGTCCCCCTACTGGAACGCGGCGGAGGAGATGGATCGCCTGCTGGGCCTGCGCCGCAGCCCCGCCGTCAGCATCTGCTGCCGGGAGGGGCGGTATCTTGCCAGGGAGGAGCGTCCGTGACCATGGAACTGCAAACGCCCCGCCTGCTCCTCCGGGAGCTGCGGCAGGAGGACTTCGACGCCCTTTTCCGCGTCCTGGGGGATTCCGACATCACCCGCCACTACCCCTATACCTTTGACGAGGGCCGGGTGCGCGGCTGGATCGCCCGGAGCCGCCGCCGCTACGAGACCCTGGGCTTCGGCCTCTGGGCCGTGACGCTGCGGGAGAGCGGCGAGCTCATCGGGGACTGCGGTCTCACCTTCCAGAGCATCCACGCCGAGTTGCTGCCGGAGATCGGCTACCACATCCGCCGGGACTGCCAGCGCCGGGGCTACGCCTCGGAGGCCGCCCGGGCCTGCCGGGACTGGGCCTTCGCCAATACCCCCTTCCGCCAGCTCTTCTTCTGCATGAAGCGGGACAACTTTCCCTCCGCTGCCACGGCCTGCGCCATCGGAATGCGCTTCCAGGGGGACTTCGTGGACGCCGAGGGGGAGCTCAGCTCCGTCTACGCCATCCCCCGGGCGGAGTGGGAGCCCCTGCGGTGAGGGCGGCACCGCCCCGCCAAAGACCGAAAGGAGACTGACCATGAACCATACCCCCTGGGAGGAGACCCTCCCTTACCCCTGGCTGGCCCTGCTGGTGCTGGGCCTCTTTTACGGCATCTACTTCGGCAAGGCCCTGGCTCAGAGGCGCAGGGGCATCCAGACCCGGCAGATCGGCCGCCGGAAGGAGAAGGCCATCCACACGGTGGAGCTGCTGATGTCCGCCGCCACGCTGTTGGCCCCGGCGTCGGAGCTGCTCTCAATCCTTCTGGACTGGAGCGCCCTCCCGGCCAACGCCCGCTTCACGGGCTTCCTCCTGGGCCTGCTGGGAGACGGCATCTTCCTTCTCTCCGTCCTCACCATGCGGGACAGCTGGCGGGCGGGGATCCCGGAGCGGGACGGAACGGAGCTGGTGACGGGAGGGCTCTACGCCTTCAGCCGCAATCCGGCCTTCCTGGGCTTTGACCTCATGTATCTCGGGGTCTTCCTGCTCTTTGCCAACTGGCTGTCGGGGCTCTGCTCCGCCTTCGCCGTCCTCACCCTGCACCTGCAGATCCTCCAGGAGGAGCGCTACCTGGAGGGCGTCTTCGGGGAGCCCTACCGGGCCTACCGCACCCGGGTCTTCCGCTACCTAGGCCGCCGGAGGAGGGGCGTGTGACGGCCGGTGCGGAGGAAGCGCGGCGGAATCCCGACGCCGGGCCGGACGCCCCGGCGTCCGCCGGTTTCTGCCGGGGGAGCCTTCCCCTTGACGGGGCGTCCCCGGTATCGTAGAATGACATGAGTTATCCATTCCGGCGGCCGCCCGCGGGAGCGGGGGCATGCCAGGGATCCAAGGAATCCTCCGGGCCGCCGCCCGGATCGCGGCCCGAAACACCGCTTTAATAAACCGGAAAAACAACGGCAGACGGAAAGGGTCGGGAACGCGATATGATCGACGGAAACGGAAGGGAAGCCTGCCGGCAGATCCGGGCCATTGAGGGACGCCTCTTTGCGGGACGGCTCTGCTTCAAGACCGTGGACACCGATGAGATCACGGTGGAGAGCGCGGGAACGCAGGAAAAGCTGGGCTTCCGGGCCTATGAGAGGGACGGTGTGCTGCACCTGCAGACCGCCCGGAGGAGCGTGCATTGTGAGAAGGGCTCCATCACGGTGACGCTGCCGGAGGGCGTGTCCCTTGGGGAGATCGACCTGGAGCCGCAGGCCTCCAAACGCCTGACGGCCGAGTGCGGCATCGGGCGGATCGACATCCGCTACGAGGCCGAGCCGTGAGGCCAGAAGGAAAGCGCGCCCCCGGCGGGACGGAAGCCGCCGGGGCGGTATTGAAAGGAAGGAGCGATCCCATGAACGAAAACTGGAAATTCTCCGAGATCCCCTACACCCGCCCGGACGCGGACGCCCTCCAGGCCCGGTATGACGCCCTGACCCGCCGGGCCAGGGCCGCCGCCTGCCCGGAGGAGCTCCTGCAGGTCGTCCGGGAGCGGGACGCCCTCCAGCAGGAGGTGAGTCTCTGCCAGAGCATTGTCACCATCCGCGCGTTCCATGACGTGACCGACGCATTCTACCAGACGGAGCTCCAGGAGACCCTGCCCCGGCTGGAGACCCTGGACAGCCAGTCCCTGGCCCTGGCTATCGCGGAGAGCCCCTACGCCCCGGCGGTGGACGAGGCCTTCGGCCCTCAGCTGCGCCGCCTGCTGGCGCTGGATCACCGGCTCCGCGCCGGGGGCAAGGAGCTCCAGGCTCGCATCTCCCAGCTCACGGCCCGGTACCAGCAGATGGCGGCCTCCGCCAAGTACCGGGTGCAGGGCGAGACCCTCAGCGGCGGAGAGCTCCGCGCCGCCATGGCAAGCCCCGACCGGGAGCGCCGCCGGGCCGCCTATGAGGCCCAGCAGCAGACGGCGCTGGAGAATGCCGGCACCCTGGAGCAGCTCCTGCGGGATCTGATCCGCGCCCGCAGCGACCTGGCCCGGGCCAACGGCTTCGACAGCTTCGCCGGTTACGGCGACCTCGCCATGCAGCGCATCGGCTACGGCCGGGCGGAGCTGGACGAATTCTGCCGCCAGGTGCAGGCCCACATCACCCCCATCTACCTCCGGCTCCAGGAGGAGCAGCGGCAGCGCCTGGGCGTGGACGTGCTGATGCCCTACGACCGGCCCCTGGTGTTCCCGGAGGGCAATGCCGCGCCGGTGGCGGCGGAGGAGCTGCCCCGGGCCGCCCGGCGGATGTACCGCACCCTCAGCCCCGAGGCCGGGGAGTTCTTCGACGGGATGGTGCGCCACGGCCTGCTGGATGTGGAGGGCTCTCCCAATAAGATCTCCGGCATGGGCTTTTGCGACATGCTGGGGGCCCCCTACCGCATGCCCTTCATCTTTGCCAACTGTGACGGCACCGCCAGCGATGTGGCCGTCTATACCCACGAGCTGGGCCACGGGCTCCAGGGCTACCTCTCCATCCGGAACCAGCCGGTGGCGGACTATGCGGGCCTCAGTCCCGACCTGGCGGAGGTTCACTCCAAGACCATGGAGCTTTTGGCCCAGCCCTACGCCCGGGATTTCTTCGGGGATCACGCCGCCCAGTTCCTGGCGGAGCACCGCTATGACTTCATCAAGGAGCTGTGCGCCTTCTGCTCCATCCACACCTTCGAGACCTGGCTCTACGAGCACCCGGACGCGCCCCTTGCGGAGTGGGCGGCGGAATCCGACCGCATTGAGAAGTCCTTCGGCCGTACCCTGAACAACGAGACCTGGCGTCGGCAGGTGCTCTCCGGCTGCGACCTTTTCCTCAACATGCCCCTCTACATGTTCCCCCGGTATGTGGTGAGCTACGCCTTCTCCATCGTCTGCGCCCTGCAGCTGAAGGCTGCCTATGACGCCGACCCCGCGGACGGCTGGGCGAAGTATCACGCCCTTTGCGCCTCCGGCGGCAGCAGGCCCTACGCCGAGACCCTGGCGGAGGCCGGACTGCCCCTACCCTACGCCCCCGGCGTGGTGGAGGCCCTGGCCCGGGACTTGACCCGCCGGTTCTGGGGCTGACCCCTTCGCGGCCCGGCCAATAGAGAACCCCAATAAAAAATGCTGCAAGCCCCCAAAGGGCTTGCAGCATTGCGTTTGGCACCCCCGACCAGACTCTAACTGGTGGCCTACCGCTTAGGAGATATGTTTGTCGAATTGCCTGCGATGTCCTCACATATACTGCTGTGCATTTCGACCATGCTGCGGC
>CAKTSC010000030.1 GCA_934597465.1 uncultured Dysosmobacter sp. | reverse complement strand
GTCTTCCTGCTGAAGGACTTCACCCTGCTCTCCGGCTTCCTGGCCATCTGGATCACCGTTACCCTCGGCAACCTGATCCTCCACAAGTATAACCTCTCCGCCCTCTCCCAGCCCGTGGCCCACAGCCAGTATCTCTGGTCGTTCCTGGGCATGGCGGCGGTGGGCTGGGGCTCCATCCTGCTGGGCGGCTGCCCCCTGCGGCAGTTGATCCTGGCGGGCGAGGGCAACGGCGACAGCGCCGTAACGGTGCTTGGCATGATCATGGGCGCCGCCGTGTCCCACAACTTCTCCCTTGCCGGAAACCCGGACTCCGTGGCCGAGGACGGCACCTATGTCATCGGCGGCATCGGCAGCAGCGGCAAGGTGGCCGTGGTGCTGTGCTTCGTCATCCTGCTGGCGGTGGCCCTGACCCACCTGCCGGGAAAGGAGGAGAAGGCATGATCGACACCCGTGGATACTCCTGCCCCACCCCGGTCATTCTGGTGCAGAAGGCCGTAAAGAGCGGCGCTCCGGCGGAGCTTGAAGTCCTGGCGGACGCCATGGTGGCGGTGGAGAACATCACCCGCTACGCCCGTTCCCAGGGCTATACCACCACCGTCACCCCCGACGGCGAGGATTACCGCCTGACCCTGAAAAAGTGAAGGGAAACGCCCCGGGAGCGAAAGCTCCCGGGGCGTTTTTTCCTGCGGAGAAGGCAGGCTTCCCTCCGGCCGCCTTCTAGCTGTCCTTCCAGACTCTCCGGAGCGCCTGCGGCAGCGCCCCGGCAAGCCGGCGATCCGTGCGCACGCCCTCCCCATACGCAAGTGCCAGGTAATCCATGGCAATGGCCGGGACGGCATCCGCCAGGGTGCCCAGTTTAGGGCCGAAGTAAGAGATGCCCGCGATGTACTTTTTCAGCGTTCTGCCGTTGGTGTCGGAGGAGTTGGGCATGAGCCCCTCATAGACCAGGTTGGCATACCCGGCGACGCAATCCGCGAATCTGCGCTGCTCGAAGGTATCCGCCGCCAGGATATCCGCCATCGGGGAGGCGGAGATCCCATAGCGGAGCTCCCGGCGGCGCATCAGGATCAGCTGATCGGAGGAGGCGTATTCCGCCCCCAGGATCTCCTCCCCCCGCTGGATGGTCAGGAAGTAGCCCAGATTCTTATACCGGCCCAGGCTCTCCTGGTAGTAATCCAGCTTGAGGGCCCGCCCCCGCAGTCTGCCGCCGTAGACATGATCGTACTTATGATCCCTCTCGTCCCGGGTGATCTTCCCTCCCAGGCGGGAGGCGCGGGCGTACTCCGTGAGGATCCGCTCCCGGGCGGAGACCCGCAGGCGCATCCGCTCCGGCAGGAAGCCGATGCCTGTGTGGAAATCCACGGTGTCGTCCACCAGCTTCCGGAGCTTTTCCGGGGGAACGAAGGCCCCGAAGGACACGAAGCAGGTGGGGTACTCCGTCTCCGTCTCCCGGTCGTAGAAGTCCCGCAGGATTTGCGTACGCATGCTGGGCTGGCGGGCGCAGAGACACTCTCCGCCGCCCAGATATCCCTTGAAGAGGTTCGTCGCGGAATTGGTCAGGTAGACCGTCGGGTCGATCTCCGAGGTGATGGGGACCGGCGGCAGTACCCGGTAGCCCTTCCCATCATAAAACCGGTCGAACCGCTCCGCGATCTCCCGGCTCTCGGCGTAAATGGACATTCAGCCGTTCCCCCGCGCGTCCGCGATGCGGCAGTAGAGCTGCTGCAGCTTCCCCGCCTCCTCGCAGATGTCGTAGCCCGCCCGGCGGATGCACGGGGAGGTATCCTCCCGGCGACGCGCCCGGCAGCGCAGGACGGCGTCGCGCCAGGCGCCGTTCCCGGCGGAGAGCGGCACGAACGTGACCGCGTCCGTCACCTTCGTTTCCGGGGATACCGCGTCGGAGAACACGCAGGGGAGCCCCGCGGCCTGGGCCTCGATCCCCGCGATCGTCAGACCCTCGAAGAGGGATGGCATCACGAAGGCGTCCATGGCCTGATACCAGCGGGCCATATCCGCCTGCTCCCCGCAGAAGCGCACCGCCGGGAGGATCCCCAGGGCGGCGGCCTCGGCCTTCACGTCCTCCTCCAGCTCTCCGGAGCCGATGAGGAGGAGCCGTGCCTCCGGCACCTCCCGGCAGACCTCCCGGAAGATCTCCAGCAGTCTTGCGTGGTTCTTCTGCCGCATGAACCGGCCCACGTGGCCCACCACGAAGGCGTCCCGCAGTCCCAGGTCTGCCCGGAGGCGCTCCCGCTCCCGGGCCCGGAAGGCGAACTCCCGGCAGGGGATGGCGTTGTGGATGAGAACGCCCCGCTCCCGCCAGAGATCCGCCCCGAAGAAGAACTCCCCCGCCCGGCTGCTACAGCCGAAGTAGTAATTGGCGGCGTCCGGCAGCCGCCGGATCAGCTCCATCCGGTGCCGGTACTTCTCATCCCGCACGAAATCCGTGCTGTGGGCGTGGGCGATCCGGACGGGCAGGCCCGCCTGCCGGGCGCCCTCCAGGGGGAAGAACTGCTTCGCCCCGTTGTGGGCATGCAGGATCCGGATCTCGGGGTGCTCCCGGAGGAACTCCCGCCAGAAGGCGGCGTAGCCCTCCTCCCGCAGCGTTCCCATTCCGGGCCGGTAAAAAATGCGCCCGCCGAGATGCCGGATCTCATCGTCGTAGTCCCCCGGCAGCTGCTTGCCGCAGAGAAAGTCGAACTGCACCACGGAGCGGTCGATGTGGCGGTAGTAATTCATCAGGAAGGTCTCCACCCCGGCCCGGTGCATATAGCTGACGGAATGCAGCACTCTAATCATCGTCTTGCTCCCTTTTCTCCTCTATCATTCTCCAGAGGGATCTCTCCTCCAGGCATGGGGAATAGCTCTCCCGGAAGCAGATCCCCGAAAATACCGCTTGCGCGCCCTTCTCCAGAAAGCGCGAGTAAACGGAAAACCAGCACGCCAGGGAGGACGGCGGAAGCTCCGGGAGCATGTCCCCGTACCGCTCCGCGAAGGAGCGCACGAGTTGCAGCGCGCTCTCCTGGGCGCGCCGAACCGTCTCCTGCATTTCCGCTGGGTACCAGTCCGCCTCGAAATACGGGATCGGCGTCCCGCCGGGATCCCAGCCGAAGCCCAGGCAGCTTCCGGCAGGCTCCGAGAGGAAGCTCTCCGCCATCGGCGCCAGGCAATGGCCCCGCTTCTCCGGGAAGAGGACGCCCGTCCGTGTGCCGAAGCGCCGGTCATTCTCCCGGTTGGCGGGCTTTTCCCAGAGGAAGAACTTATCGAAGGCGATCTCCCGCCGGAAACCCTCCGTCAGGAGTCCCGCCACCGTCCCCCGGAAGCCGCAGTCCACCAGCAGCGCCCGGCCGCAGCCGTCCAGCCGCTGCCGGTAGTAGCGAAAGGCCGCCTGCTTCCGTCCGGCGAACTCCCGGGACAGCGCCCCTTCATACGGCGCCAGTGCCACGCGGCAGGCGGAGGGCTCCCGCTTCAGGGACAGCGCCAGCGCCGACGGATCGAGCCGGCGCAAAAGCCGCTCCCGCAGCCCGTCCTCCCGCACGGTGACGGCCAGGAACTGCCGCAGGGTGCAGCCCTCCGGGATCCATGGGGAAGCCATGCGATCCCAGAAGGACACCTCCGTCAGGATCCCGCAGGAGATCCGGGACGCGTGCAGATAGCGCGAGGGGAGGGACGCCGGGAAGTATCGCGCCAGGATGTCGTAGGCCTTTTTCATCAGAAAGCCGTCCCGGGACACGAAGTCCAGGAAGCGGTAGCGGGCGGGATCCTGCACCTCCGGGCGGGTATGCAGCGCCATGGCGGCATGGAGCAGCAGGGGGAAGAGCACAAAGCCCGCGAAGGCGTCCGCCGCCCCGCGGGGGCCGTCCTCCCCCCGGTTCCTTTCCGCAAACCAGGGAAGCGCCGCACCGTAGACGGCGCTCTCGTAGGCCGTGCGGAGCTCCGCCCGATCCACCAGGCCCCACTTCTCCGCAAACCAGGCCCGGTCACTGGGCAGCAGCAGCGCGGCCGCGCCCGCCAGGGCCGCCCCGCCGCGATCCGCCGCCGCGTGATCTCCGAGGTGGAGCAGCTGCCGGGGGGAGGTCAGGCCTTCACAGGCGGCGGCCAGGGAGTAAAGCTCCCCGGAGCGCTTCACGGCGCGGCGCTCACAGGAAACATAGACGGCAGAGATGCCCTGATAGCCGAAGGTCTCCAGGATCCTTCCGATCTGACGGGAGGAGTAGTACATATCGCTGAGCAGGAGGATCCGCTTGCCCGTGGCCGCCGCCAGGGAGTAAAGGCGCTGTCCCAGTGCGCTTGGCCGCAGGCACCGCAGGTCAAACGCAAACTCCGCGTCCGCCAGCCGCTCCGCCATGCCGGGGGCCAGGCCCCGCTCCGCGGCAAGGAAGCGCCAGATCTCCGAAAGTGTTGCATAGGGATCCCGCATCCTGCGGGGGGCCGTCAGCCTGTCCTCCCCGATGTCCAGCCTGTACTCCGCCCGGAGCCACGCGGTGAACAGGCGCAGGTGCTCCCGGTTGGAGAAGAGCGGCCGGGAGACCAGGGTATCGAAGAGGTCGAAGCTGATGACCTTCACGTCCTCCCTGTTCATGGCCCGTTCCGCCGCCAGAAGCTCCTCGGTCATTTCATATCACGTCCATTCCGTGATGTTCTTTTGGGAGTGCGCCCAGCCGATATCCCGCCGGTACTCCGCCGGGCGGCAGTAGCGGCAGAAGGGGATCGCGTGCTCCGCGAACGCCTCCAGCTCCCCGAAGGAATGGATCTCGTCCAGATCCGCGCAGTTCCCGCCGCCGCAGTCCAGCTCCGTGCCGAAGGCGCGGTTGAAGTGCTCCGCATTCCCGGCGATGGGGCAGGGGAACAGCTTGCCGTTTTTGATGAGGATGTACCGGCGCTTCATCCGGCAACTGCAATAGTTCTCCTCTTCCCTTCCCGTGCCGTGAATATCGATGGGATAGAGGTTGAAGGATTTCACCTCGGAATCCGACGGGTGGAACTTGAGATCCGCCTGGAACTTTTCCGCCAGGGCCGAGATGGCGGGGAGATCCAGCTTTACCGGATACCGCGTCACCCGGATCAGGATATCATTCTCCCGGCAGGCCCGCCAGAAATTTTCCGTCATCTTCGTCAGCAGGATCCCGTTGGTCTGCACGGTGATCTTGGTGGAGGGCATCGCCTCCCGGGCCAAGGACAGCAGCTCGTCGATTTCCGGATGCAAAAGCGGCTCGCCGCCCATGATCTTCAGGGACTTGCAGCGACCCCGGAAGATCCGATCCGCCTTGCGCAGCTGATCCCGGAAATCGGCAGGTGACAGGAAGCTGGGCTCGGCAAGGGGGGAGAAGTGGGTGCAGGACGCGCAGTTCAGGTTGCAGTGCTCGGCGATCTGGATCTCCAGATGCGGACAGTATTCGGAATTCATCATTTCTCTCAGCCTCCGGCTTCCCTTCCGACCCGGACGCAGACGTAAGCGGCGCACTCCGGCAGATACTTTACCCGGATCTCCGTGCCGTAGAGGGCCGTCAGGTTGCCGTCCGTCATCAGTGCGTCCACGGTTCCGAACCGGAAGGGATCATTCTTGTAGAGCATGCCCACATACCCTCCCAGCATGAAGGCGTACTCCGGGTTGTGGCTTGTCAGGATCACCGTATAGCCCTCCCGGTTCAGCCGCTTCAGGATCTGGATCACCTTGTACTGGTTGCTGTAATCCAGGGCGGAGGTGGGCTCATCCATGATAATGATCTTGGGCTGCTGGGTCAGGGCCCGGGCGATATACGCCAGCTGGCGCTCGCCGCCGCTGATCTCACCCATCCGCCGCTGCGCCAGGGGGAGGATCCCCAGGGTCTCCAGGCTCTGATCCGCCAGCCGGTAATCCGCCGGGGAGGGCTGCTGGAAAAAGCCCTTGTGGGGGTTCACCCCCATAAGGACGAACTCCTCCACGGAGTAATCAAAGCTGAGCCGCGCAAGCTGCGGGACATAGGCGACCCTGGCGGCGTACTCCTTGGCCGGATAGCTCTTGATGTCCCGGCCCAGCAGGCGGATCGTGCCGCCATAGGTGAGGTAGTTGTTGAGAAGGCAGTTCAGCAGGGTGGTCTTGCCGGAGCCGTTGGGCCCCAGGATCGTCAGGATCTCACCGCAGCGAAGGGAGAAGCTGACATCGTTCAAGACCTGCTTCCCCTTCTGGAAGGTGAAGGATACCCCGTCTGCCGTAAGAGCGGACGCATTCATTGTTCGTCTTTCCACCTTTTTACCATGATCCAGGCGAAGATCGGCGCGCCGACCAGGCCTGTGATGACCTCCAGCGGCAGCTCATAGGGGAGCAGCGACCTTGCGGCCGTATCCGACAGCAGCAGCGCGATGCCGCCCAGCACCACGCTCAGCGGCATGCCGTATCGGTTATCGTCCTGAATGATCCAGCGGCAGATATGCGGTATGATGAGGCCGATCCAGGCGATGGTGCCGGCGACGCACACCGAGACCGCCGTGGCCAGCGTGGCGAAAACGATGATCAGCAGCCGCTCCCTGGCCACATGCACTCCCAGGGCCTTCGCTTCCTCCTCCCCGACGGACATCAGGTTGATCCGCCACCGCAGGAGGAGCAGGGCCGCGATGCAGAGAACCAGAAGAGGCCCGAAGACCACCAGATCCCGCAGGGTGACCTTTTCGAAGCTGCCCATCTCCCATTCAACGATGGCTCCCAGCTGGGATTCATCGTCCGAAAAGAAGATCAGGATCCCCACCACGGAGCTCATAAAGCGGCCGATGATGATCCCGGAGAACACCATGACCACGTTCTTCCGCTTCTTCGTCAACACCGCAAGAAGAACCGCAGCGGAAACGCTGAGGATGCCCGTGGAGAACGCGAAGAGCATCGTCCAGGAGGAGCCCAGGCCCAGCAGGATGGACGCCACCGCGCCCACGCAGGCCCCGGAGGAAACGCCCAGGATATCCGGCGACACCAGGGGGTTCTGGAAGAGCCCCTGGTAGGCCATGCCGGAGACCGCCAGGGCACCGCCGATCAGGATAGAGCAGAGGATCCGCGGCAGCCGGAGGCGGAAGACCACCAGATCCACGGAAGCCGTTCCCTTTCCCAGAAGGGCCCCGAAAACCTCCGGCGCGGAAAGGCGGAACCTGCCCGCGCAGATGGAAAGGAACGCGATCAGCAGCATTGCCGCCGCCATCGCGGCGATGATCGTTTTCTTTCTCCTCATAGCTGCTCCCGCCTTACGATAGTTCTTTGGGACACGCGCACGTCCGGCACGCCGGATGCCGGTGCTCCGCGATGCCGGAGAGGATCCCGCGGTAGCTCTCCGACATCAGCAGCGCTTCAATATCTCCACCCTCTCTCAGGGTTCCGCTGCCCGGAATGAAGAAACAGGGACTGACCGTTCCCTCCGCGCTGACAACGCAGGAGTGAAAGGCCTTATTGCATTTTCTGTCATGCGCCAGCTTCCCCTCATACAGGGAACAGATCTCCTCCAGATCCCCGCAGCCGTGGGGGAGCAGCGTCCCGAACAGGGCGGCGTCCCGGCTCTTCACGGCGGCGATGGCCTCCCGCAGGGGCGGCAGGCAGGCGTCGCAATGGGAGGGGATCTCCGCAGAACCATCACGGCCAAAGGCCGCGCCGCTGCTGACATCCTCCGGCAGGAAGCTGACGTGATGGAGCCCCTGTTCCGCGGCATAGGTGATCACAGCCGGGATCCCGCCGGCGGTATCGTTCATCACCAGTACCCGCAGATTGACCTGCACCTGCGGGTAGCTCTCCCGCAGACGCGCGATGCCCCGCCGGATCACCGGCAGGGCGTCCACCCCCCGGATGGCCCGGTAGGTCTCGGGATCCACCGTGTCCAGGGAGAGGATCACCTTCCGGAAGTTCTCTCCCACCTGGCGGCAATAGCGCTCCAGAAGGATGCCGTTTGTGATGAGGCACAGCGAAAGCTCCGGGAAGGCCCCGCGCAGGCGGCCGCAGACCTCAAAGAGCGCGTCCGCGCAGAGGAGGCATTCCCCGCCCGTGAAGTAGACCTTTCGCAGGCCCTGGGGGACGAGGGCCGACACCGCGGAGAATACCGTTTCGTTGGAAAGCACCCTGGGCGAGGGATCCTTCCAGTAGCTGCACATCCGGCATCTGCTGTTGCAGGCGGTGGTATACTCAAAATGCAGCGTTCGGATCTGCATCGGCTTCCCTCCTTCTCCCGTTATTCCGGGATCACTTGCTGTTGCTGCTCAGGATATCCGCCGCGAGCTCTTCGCTGACGGTGATCCCCGCCACATCCCGGTAGAAGGCGATCAGCTCCTCCGCCATGTCGATGTCGCTGAACCGATCAGGCGCCACCTGCTGGGCACACCAGAGTATGGTGAGTCCCAGCTCACAGCCGCCCACGCTCCAGTCCGTGACACTGGTGGGAACCATGAATACCCTGCCCTGGGTGACAGCCCGCAGCACCGTGCTGTACTCCCCGGTCATAGCATCCCGGAAAACAGGGTTCCGATAGTAGCCGCCAATGAAAATAACATCCAGATCGCTCCGGAGCAGCTCCTCCCCGCTGATCAGGACGCCGCCCTTGGTCTCCGCCAGCTCCATATCCTTCGTGATGACGGAACCGCCGGAAAAGCCGATCCACTCAGAGTAGATGTGGCCCGCCGCGTAGGTGGTCAGCAGATTGCTCTCCGCGTACTTGGCCCTTGCGTAGTATGCGGTAAAGGCCTCGCTCCCCTGCATCCGCTCCGTAACGGTGGTCTCGCAGCGGTCGATGTACTCCACGCACTTTGCGGCCCGGTCTTCCGCGCCGATGACCTGGCCGATGAGCTTCACGCCCTCCTTGGTGCCGGCCACCGTGTCCAACTCCACATAAATGACCGGGAGCCCCGCCTCCTCGTACTTGCTGATCTTATTGGTGTCCTTCACGAAAACGACCTGGACATCCTTCTCCAGCATCTCCTCCACCGACATATCGTCGGCAAGCTTCGTCACCTGGGACAGCTCGGGGAACAGCTGGAAGGCGAAAGAGCTCTCATCCGTATAGTCCGTCGTGCCCACCAGCTTCGTGGCTTTGCCCAGGGAAATGATCACCGCCTCGCAGGTGGAGGACTGGCAGGCGATCCGCTCCACCTCAAGGGGAAGCTCCACCGTTCTTCCGGCCATGTCCGTAATGACTCTGGCGTCGTCCTGCCCGCCCTGCTCCTGCCGGCCGCAGCCGGCCAGGGACAGGCACGGGAGCAGCAGCAAGAACGCCAACGCAAGGGAAACCGCTTTCTTCATACTTCTTACCTCTCTCCATCCATTTATTTCCGCAAGGGCCCATCCCGAAGGCGGCCTTGTCAGAATCCCGGTATTCGCTGGGGAAGCACCCGGGGCGCCGCCCCTTCCCGGTGCTTCAGAGGCACCGCTCCCCATAGCCGCAGTCCAGCTCCCTGTCCGGCAGCTCCCGGTTCAGGCGGCGGAAAAGCTCCGTGGGGAAGATCCGGAGCTTATGGAGCATCCTCCGCGTCTCGTCGAGCTCCTGGTAGACAAAGAGGATGGACAGGTAGGTGTTCCACGGAAGAGGCCGCTTCCCTGTCTCAAAGGCGCAGTAGGTCTGCCGCGAGATCCCCAGGATACCCGCCAGCTCCTCCTGGGAGAGCCCGCACTTGGCGCGCAGCGGCGCAAGGTTTTCCCGCAGGGTCTCCACGCAGAGCTCCCGGTATCCACTCTCTATCTGCCATTTCTCTCGAATCATTTCTGCTCCTTCCACGCGGTAAAAGACACATGAGGCGGCCCCAAAAGCGCCGCCCGCTCAGTTTACCAATATATTACACTGTATCGCATTTTTTGTCAAGATGGCATATTTTGCAGCATACGAAAGCATCCCCGGGAGTCTCCGCTCCCGGGGATGCTTTCGTGCTTCAGGCTTTCTCCCTCCTGTGCCGGGCGATCTCGGCGTAGAGGTAATCCAGACTCTCCGGCAGGCCGCCCAGCTGGTCGATGAGGCCGCAGGAGACGGCCTCCTCCCCGTAGAGGATGGTGCCGACATCCGCTGCCATGTCCTCCGCCCGGAACATCAAGTCCTGGAAGGCCCGGGCGGAGATGCCGCTGTGGCCCGCCACGAAGGAGACGATCCGCTCCTGAAGGCGCTCAAAGTAGCGGTAAGTCTGGGGCGCGGCGATAACGGTGCCGCTGGTGCGGAGGGGATGCACCGTCATGGCGGCGGAGGGCACGGCAAAGCTCCGGCCGCCCGCCACCGCCAGGGGGATCCCGATAGAGTGGCTGCCCCCCAGCACCAGCGTGGCCGTGGGCTTGCGCATCCCGGCCATCAGCTCCGCGATGGCAAGGCCCGCCTCCACGTCTCCGCCCACGGTGTTCAGCAGGAAGAGGATGCCGTCCACCTCCCCCGCCTGCTCCAGCCGGGCAAGAAGCGGCAGGATGTGCTCATACTTCGTGGTCTTGGCGGAATTGGGCGCCTCGCTGTGGCCCTCGATCTGGCCGATGATGGTAAGGCAGTAAATAGCCCCCCGGGGGCTCTTTGTCAGCGCCGCCCCCAGGTCAAGCAGGTTCTGGGTGCTCTCCTGGGACGGCGTTTCGGCGGTTTTCCCGGTGTCATTCCCGGTAGTGGGCTTGGTCATGGTATCCCCTCCCTTTCCCAGGCAGTATGCGCCGCAAAAAGCCAGATTATGCGCCCCCGTCCTTCGTCCCCCGTCCCTTGGCGCGCATCGAAGCGCCCGCGCCCGTCCCTCGTCCTGCCGCCGCAGCGGCGCTTCCGCCGGCAATGCCGCTTTGCGGCGAGCCGGACAGCAGGCACTATCCAACAGAAGGTGGCAGTTGACCGGGGACTCCCGTCCTCCGTCCCCGGCGCACAGCGAAGCGTCTGCGCCCGTCCTGGGGTAAGTCCAGGAAGGGGCCGGAGCCCCTTCCTGGTTTCCGCCGCCGATGGCGGCGGAAAGAAGCCGGATCATTTTTCCCGGCGGCGTGTACGCCGGGAAAAATTCCTCTCACGAAGCGGCGTGTGGACGAGGGCCCGCCCCTGACAGGGGCAGGCCCTCGTCTGCACCCAAGCGGAGTGGAAAATCATCGAGCCAGCGCCCCTTTGGGACGCTGGCTCGGGCTATCCTCGCTCAAATGTTCCTCGGTACATTTGAGCGAAATCACTTGGCGCTGTATACCGCCTTC
>CAKTSC010000029.1 GCA_934597465.1 uncultured Dysosmobacter sp. | reverse complement strand
GGCTTCCATCATCCGCCTCGCGGGCTCCCAGCAGGACTGCACCGTCAAGCAGCTCCAGGAGCTGCCGGACGACATCACATTCTAAGGAGGAACGCCCATGGATCTTGACGTGAAGGAACTGGAATCCGCCATCGAGGGCATCCTCTTTGCCTCCGGGGAGCCGGTGCAGATCGAGCGCATCTGCACCGCCCTGGATCTTGACCGCCCCACGGCGGAGCGCATCCTGCAAAAGCTCATGGACTACTACGCCTACGAGCGCCGGGGCATCCGGCTACTGCGGATGGAGGACAGCTGGCAGCTCTGCTCCTCCCCGGACTACGCGGATGTGATCCGCCGGGCCTTTGAGATCCGCAAGCCCGCCAAGCTCTCCCAGCCGGCGCTGGAGGTGCTCACCATCATTGCCTACTACCAGCCCACCACCCGGGCCTACGTGGATCAGATCCGGGGCGTGGACAGCGCCTATACTGTGGGCCTGCTGCTGAACCGGGGGCTCATCGAGGAGGCCGGACGGCTCCAGGTGCCGGGACGGCCCCATCTCTACCGCACCACCAAGAAGTTCCTCCGGGCCTTCCATCTGACCAGCCTGGACGACCTGCCGGAGATGCCGGATCTCGCCGGGGAGGGCCAGCTGCGCCTGGGGGAGGACGGCGGCCTCATCGACCCGCAGGGGCAGCGGACGGAGCCCCTGGCCGAGGAAGCGCCGGAGGATCAGGGGGAGTGACCCCGGGCTGAGCCGATCCCCGGCAGACGGGGCGGCCGGAGAAGAACGAGAGGAGGGGGGCCATGCTGTTTCTGAAGATCCTGGGCGTGCTGGCCCTGCTGCTCCTGCTCCTCTGCCTGCTGCGGCTGGGAGCCCGGGTCTCCTGGGGGACGGAGGTGCGTGTCACGGCCATTCTGGGCCCGGTACGGCTGCAGATCCTTCCCGGGAAGGAGAAACCCAGGAAGGAGAAGCCGAAAAAGGCGGAAAGCGCCGAAAAGAGGGAGAAAAAGCCGAAAAAAGCGCGGAAATCCCTGCCAAAGCCCAATGGGGAGGACATCCGGGAGGCCCTGCGCCTGCTGCTCCCGGCCCTGAAGCGGGCCCTGGGGAAGCTGGGCCGGGGGATCCGCATCGATCCCCTGCGCGTCTCCCTGACGCTGGCCGGGAAGAACGACCCGGCGGACGCGGCGGAGAAGTACGGCTACCTCCAGGCCGCCGTCTGGGCGTGGATGCCCCAGCTCCAGCGCTTCCTGCACATTCCGGATCCCCGGATCCACACGGGGGTGGACTTTGAGACGGAGGGGACGGACTTTGGCGGCGAGGCGGCGGTGACGCTGCGTCTCGGCACCCTCCTTGCCATGGGCTTTGCCCTGCTGATCCCGGCGGTAAAGTGGTTCCGGAGCTACCGGAAGCGTCACCGGGAGGACGACACGAAGGAAACGACCCCGCCCGCCAGGGCGGAGGAGCCGCCGGAAACGGCTGCATAAGAAAGGACGGTTTTCATGGAACAGATGGAACGGAAATCCCCCCTCAGCGACCTGATGCGCACCGCCATGGAGAAGGTGCACGAGATGGTGGACACCAACAGCATCGTGGGCGAGCCCATCGTCACGGCGGACGGCGTGACCCTCATCCCCATCTCCCGGGTGTCCGTGGGCTTCGGCAGCGGCGGCGGCGACTACGGCAAGACCGGCCAGAGCTTCGGCGGCGGCAGCGGCGCGGGGGTCAAGATCGACCCGGTGGCGTTCCTTGTCGTCAAGGACGGCGTGACCCGGGTGATGCCCGTGGCGGTGCCGCCCATCAGCACCGTTGACCGGGTCATTGATCTTGTGCCGGAGGTCATGGACCGGGTGGAAAACTATCTCGACAAAAAGAAGGGGAAAGAGACCCTGGCATGAGGTTATACTGATAGCACCTTTCTCAAAGGGGTGATATCGGTTGAAACGGAAACGGGGCCTTTTCCTGCTGTGCCTTCTGCTGCTGGCAAGTATTTTTCCTTGTCGGGCGGGCGCGGTCAGCACCTCCGCCACCGCCGCCGTGCTGATGGACGCGGACAGCGGGCGGGTGCTCTACTGCCAGAACGGCGAGGCGCGGATGCGCATCGCCTCCACCACCAAGCTGATGACGGCCCTGGTGGCCATCCGCCGCGCCGACCTCAACATGGTCTGCACCGTGGGGCGGGATGCCGCCGGGGTGGAGGGCAGCTCCATGTACCTGAAGGCGGGGGAGAAGCTGACGCTGGAGACCCTGCTCTACGGGCTTCTGCTCTCCTCCGGCAACGACGCCGCCGTGGCCATCGCGGACGCGGTGGCGGGGGACGTGCCGGGCTTCGTGACCCTGATGAACGCCACGGCGGCGGAGCTGGGGATGGGGAACAGCTCCTTCGCAAACCCCAACGGCCTGGACGCCGAGGGGCACTACTCCACCGCCCTGGACATGGCGAAGCTGGGCCGGGCGGCGGCGGCGGATCCCACGCTGCTGCGCATCGCCTCCACCCGCTCCGTCACCATCGGCGGGCGGACGCTGACCAACCACAATAAGCTCCTGGGCTACCGCGCGGACTGCGTGGGCCTCAAGACCGGCTATACCCGGGCCGCCGGACGGACGCTGGTCTCCTGCGCGGAGCGGGACGGCCAGCGGCTCATCGCCGTTACGCTGCAGGACGGCAACGACTGGGCGGATCACGCCGCCCTCTTTGACTACGGCTTTGCATCCTACCCCGCCAAGACCGTCCTCTCCCGGGGGGAGATCCTGGGCTATGCCCGGGCGGAGGGGCAGGACATCCCACTGCGGGCGGCGGAGGGCTTCCGCTGGCCCACGGCGGAGGGGGAGCGCCTGAGCATCCGGACGGAGTTTCCCCAGGAGCTCACGGACGCGCCGCTGGGCGCGGAGGTGGGGGAGGCGGTGATCCTCTGCGGCGGGCAGGAGGTGGGCCGGGTGGCCCTGCTCTGCGGCAGGGCGGTGCGGCCGGTGCTGCCGTCGGCCACGGACTGGCTCCACACACTGGAAAGGGAAGGGTAAGACTTTGGAGGAACGGCTGCAAAAGATCCTCTCCGCCGCGGGGCTCTGCTCCCGGCGGACGGCGGAGAGCTGGCTCGCGGAGGGCCGGGTCACGGTGAACGGCGTGCCCGCCGCCCTGGGGGACAGGGCGGATCCGGAGAGGGACGCCGTGGCGGTGGACGGGAAGCCCGTCCGGAAGGCGGAGAGCTTCCGCTATCTCATGCTCCACAAGCCCCGGGGCTACGTTACCACCCTCTCGGATGAGCGGGGGCGGCGGACGGTGGCGGAGCTGGTGGCGGATGCCGGCGTCCGGGTCTATCCCGTGGGACGGCTCGACCGGGACTCCGAGGGGCTGCTGCTGCTGACCAACGACGGAGCCCTGGCCCAGCGCCTGACCCACCCCAGCCACGGGGTCTCCAAGACCTATCAGGTGACGGTGGCGGGGGAGACCGACGGCGCGGCGGAGCGGCTGGCGGCCATGCGATCTTTGGAGGGGGAGCCCATCGCGCCGGTGCGCGTCCGGGTGCTTCGCCAGGAGGAGGGCCGTGCGCTGCTGGAGCTGACCCTCCGCCAGGGGAAGAACCGGCAGATCCGGCGGATGTGCGCCCAGTGCGGCCTCACGGTGCTGCGGCTGCGGCGGATCCGGGAGGACGGCCTGACCCTGGGGAGCCTGAAGGCGGGTGCCTGGCGGGAGCTCACGCCGGAGGAGGTGGCGGCCCTGAAGGGGGAGCGCCGCCCGGAGGGACGGCGGAAGGAAACGCGGTGAACGCGCGGCAGGCGCGGGGGAAGACCCCGCGCCCTTTTCGCGTTCAGGGGAGAATTTCCGGCAGAAAGCCATTGAAACCCGGAGGGAGAAATGCTATCATGGTATCTTGATGAAAAATGCGCCGCCGGGCGTTTCCTCCGGCGGCATCCCCCGGCATCCGCCGGGAATGGGGGCCGACTGCCCCGGAGGCGAGGAACGTGACGAAGAACATCCTGCATACCATCCAGCGCGATCTGGGGAGCTTCTCCAAGGGGCAGAAGCGGATCGCCGCCTTTATCCTGGAGAATTTTGACCGGGCCGCCTTCCTGACCGCCAGCAAGCTGGGGCAGGAGGTGGGCGTCAGCGAGTCCACGGTGGTGCGCTTCGCCGCCGAGCTGGGCTACGACGGCTATCCCAGCATGCAGCGGGCCCTGCAGGAGATGATCCGGGGGCGGCTGACCTCCACCCAGCGCATCCGGGCGGCGGACGACCTGCTGCTGGGCCAGGACGTGCTGGACACCGTGCTGCAGCGGGAGAGCGAGCGGCTGCGGGCCATGGCGGAGGAGACCGACCGGGCCGCCTTCAACGGGGCGGTGGAGCAGATCATCAAGGCCCGGCACCTTTACATCCTGGGGCTCCGCTCCTCCCACTTCATCGCGGAGTACCTGAACTTCTACCTGCACCTGATCTTTGAGAACGTGACCCTGGTGCAGAGCAACGCCGCGGGGGAGATCTTCGAGCAGCTCTTCCGCATCGGGGAGGGGGACGTGCTCATCACCATGTCCTTCCCCCGCTACTCCCAGGTGACCATGAACGTGGTGAAGTTCGCCCGCGACCGGGGGGCCGCCATCCTGGGCATGACGGACAGCAAGGTCTCCCCCCTCTATCAGCTGGCGGACAACACACTGCTGGCCGCCGGGGAGCTCATCTCCTTCGTGGATTCCATCACCGCGCCCCTGAGCATGGTGAACGCCCTTCTCGTGGCCATCGGCCGCCGGATGGGCAAGGACGTGACCGCCACCTTCGCCCAGCTGGAGGACATCTGGGGGGAGTACGGCGTGTTCGGAAAGGGCGACGATGAGTAAGCGGGTGGTAGTCATCGGCGGGGGCCCCGCCGGGATGATGGCCGCCGTCACGGCGGCGGAGCGCGGCGCACAGGTGACGCTGCTGGAGCCCAACGAGCGCCTGGGGAAGAAGCTGAACATCACCGGAAAGGGCCGCTGCAACCTGACCAACGACACGGATCTTTCCGGGCTGCTGGCCAATATCCAACGTAATGGGAAATTCCTTTACAGCACCTTTACCCGCTGGGGAAGCGGGGACACCATGGCCTTCTTTGAACGCTTGGGCGTCCCGCTGAAGGTGGAGCGGGGGAGCCGGGTCTTCCCGGTGAGCGACCGGGCCTTTGACATCAGCGCCGCCCTGGAGCGGCGGATGAGGAGCCTGCGCATCCGCTGGGCCCATGACCGGGCGGCGGAGATCGAGACGGAGGGCGGCACGGTGCGGGCCGTCCGGGGGGAAGGGGAGAGCTATGCCGCCGACGCCGTGATCCTGGCTACCGGCGGCGTCAGCTATCCCGCCACCGGCTCCACCGGGGACGGCCACCGCCTGGCGGCGTCCCTGGGCCACACGGTGACGGAGCTGGACGGGTCGCTGGTGCCGCTGGAGGGCATCGTGGCCGCGGGCATCCCCTGCGCCCGGCTCCAGGGGCTCAGCCTCCGGAACGTGGGGCTCACGGTCTATGAGGGGCGGAAGCGGCTCTATCAGGACTTCGGGGAGCTGCTTTTCACCCATTTCGGCGTCAGCGGGCCGCTGGTGCTGTCGGCCTCCGCCCATATGCGGCACTTCGGGAGGAAGGAGTACCGGCTGGAGATCGACCTGAAGCCCGCCCTGGACGAGGGGCAGCTGGACAAGCGGTTGCTCTCGGACTTCCAGAAAAACCTCAACCACGACTTCCGCAACGCACTGGACGAGCTCCTGCCCCAGAAGCTCATCCCCGTGGCGGTGGAGCTCTCCGGCATCCCGCCCCAGGAGAAGGTGCATGACATCACCCGGGAGCAGCGCCAGGCGCTGCTGGGGGTCTTGAAGCGCTTCCCGGTGGAGATCACGGGGAAGCGGCCGGTGACGGAGGCCATCGTTACCTCCGGCGGCGTGAAGGTGGGGGAGGTGGATCCCAAGACCATGGGCTCCAAGCTGGTACGGGGACTATACTTTGCGGGGGAGCTGCTGGACGCGGACGCCTATACCGGCGGCTTCAACCTGCAGATCGCCTGGGCCACCGGCCATGCGGCGGGCGAGGCCGCCGCGCAGCAGGACAAGGAAGGAAAGGAAATGCAATGAAGCACATCAATGTCGCCATCGACGGCCCCTCCGGCGCCGGGAAGAGCACCATCGCCCGGGCGGCGGCCAAGGATCTGGGCCTCCTCTATGTGGATACCGGGGCCATCTACCGCAGCATCGGCTACTACCTCCTGCGCCACGGAGTGGATCCCAAGGACAAGGAGCGGGTGCTGCCGCTGCTGCCGGGCATCCGGATCGCCCTGCGCTATGAGGAGGACGGCTTGCAGCACATGCTCCTAAACGGCCAGGATGTCACCGCGGAGATCCGCCTGCCGGAGGTCTCCGCCTACGCCTCGGATGTCTCCGCCCACGCGGAGGTGCGCGGCTACCTTCTGGAGATGCAGCAGGATCTTGCCCGCCGCCACAGCGTCATCATGGACGGCCGGGACATCGGCACCGTGGTGCTGCCGGAGGCGGAGGTGAAGATCTTCCTCACCGCCGAGGCGGAGGAGCGGGCCCGCCGCCGCTGCCGGGAGCTGGAACTCAGGGGCACGCCGGAGCCCTATGAAAAGGTGCTCGCGGACATCCAGCAGCGGGACTACAACGACACCCACCGCGCCGCCGCCCCCCTCCGCCAGGCGGAGGACGCCGTGCTGGTGGACACCACCCATCTCAGCTTCGACGGCAGCCTGCAGGCAGTGGAGGCGCTGATCCGGGAAAGGAGCCAGGATGTTCTTTGAGATCCTGTACTGGACGATCGGGCGGCTCATCAAGTGGGTCTTCCGGCTCCAGGTGGAGGGCCTGGAAAACCTCCCCAAGCATGGGGCGCTGCTGTGTCCCAACCATGCCAGCGACTGGGATCCGGTGCTCATCGGCGTGTGCCTGCCCCATGACTACCACCTGCGCATCATGGCCAAGGAGGGGCTCTTCCGCAACAGGGCTCTTGCCTGGCTCATCCGGAAGCTGGGGGCCTTCCCCGTGACCCGGGGCACGGCGGACATCCAGTCCGTGAAGACCGCCATGCAGGTGATAAAGGACGGCCAGAACCTCCTGATCTTCCCGGAGGGCACCACCATCCGCAACGGCCTGGGCTATGTGGACGGCCTGCCGCCCCATGCCCACTCCGGCATCGCCGTCATCGGCGTGCGCAGCGGGGCCACCCTGATCCCCGTCTTCGCCGACGGGCCGAAAAAGCCCTTCCGGAAGCACCGCATCATCTTCGGCAAGCCCTACGTGCCGGTCTACACCGGCCGGAGGGGGACTTCCGAGGAGATGCAGAGGATCGCCGACGACATCCTGCGGGAGGCCTACGCCCTGGGCGGCCAGCAGGTAGGGGGGAAGCCGCTGTGAGAGTGATCCTGGCCGAGAGCGCTGGCTTCTGCTACGGCGTCCACCGGGCGGTGGATCTTGCCCGGAAGGCCGCGGAGGAGCGGGGATCGTGCCGGATGCTGGGGGATCTCATCCACAACGCCCATGTGGTGGAGGAGCTCCGCGCCGCCGGCATCGAGAAGACCGAGGATCCGGCGGCCCTGACCGCCGGGGACACCGTCATCATCCGCTCCCACGGGGAGCGGCGGGACGTGCTGGAGGCGCTGCGGGCCCGGGGCGTCCAGATGGTGGACGCCGCCTGTCCCAACGTCACCCGCATCCAGAAGCTGGCCGCGCGGGCGGGAGCGGACGGGCGGGCGTTCGTCCTCATCGGCGAGGCCCGGCATCCGGAAGTCATGGCCATCGCCAGCTACTGCCCCGGCACCGCCGTGCTGGGGGGGCCGGAGGAGGCGGAGGACTGGCTGCGGGAGGATCCCGCCCGGCGGGAGGCGCCCCTGAGCGTGGCGGCCCAGACCACCTGCATCCGAGAAATTTTTGAAAGTTCTTTGAAAATCTTAAAAAAAGAGTGTACAAACGTAGAATTCTTTGATACAATATGTAATGCTACGCATAAGCGCCAATCCGAAGCGGCGGAGATCGCCGCCCGGGTGGACGTGATGGTGGTGGTGGGAGACCGTAAAAGCGCTAACACCAAACATTTGACGGAGATTTGCAGAGGGAACTGCCGCCGTGTCTACCAGGTAGAATCGGCGGACGAGCTCCTGCCGGACTGGTTCAATGGTTGCTCTGTTGCGGGACTTACGGCTGGCGCATCCACGCCTGCTGGCATTATTAAGGAGGTATATGCAACGATGAGTGAAGAAATCAAGACCCAGGAAGGCAAAGAGGAGTCCTTCGAGGAATTACTGAATCAGTCTTTCAAAACTTTAAATACAGGAGAGAAGGTCACCGGTATCGTCACCGCCATCACCCCGACTGAGGTGCAGGTGGATGTGGGCGCCAAGCAGTCCGCCTACATCAAGCTCAGCGAGCTGAGCGACGATCCCTCCGTCAAGCCCGAGGACGTTGTCCACGTGGGCGACGAGATCGAGACCTACATCGTCCGCGTCAACGACGTGGAGGGCTATGCCGAACTCTCCAAGAAGCGTCTGGACGCCGTGAAGGTCTGGGAGAACATCGAGAAGGCCGTCGAGGAGAAGACCGTTCTCGAGGGTACCGTCACCGAGGAGAACAAGGGCGGTCTCGTGGTGTCCGTCAAGGGCGTCCGCGTGTTTGTGCCCGCTTCCCAGAGCGGCCTGCCCCGGGGTGCTGACCTCTCCAGCCTGATCAAGCAGAAGGTCAACCTCCGCATCACCGAGGTCAACCGCGCCCGCCGCCGCGTGGTGGGCTCCATCCGTGCCGTGCAGGCCGAGGAGCGCGCCGCCAAGCAGGCTGAGATCTGGGCCAACATCGAGGTCGGCAAGCACTATACCGGCGTCGTGAAGTCCATGACCTCCTACGGCGTGTTCGTGGATATCGGCGGCGTGGACGGTATGGTACATATCTCCGAGCTCAGCTGGAGCCGCATCAAGAACCCCGCCGAGGTCTGCAAGGTGGGCGACACCCTGGATGTGTACGTCATTTCCTACGATCCCGAGAAGCGCAAGATCTCCCTGGGCTGCAAGGATAACTCCGTGGATCCCTGGCAGTCCTTCCTGGACAAGTATCAGGTGGGCGACGTGGCTTCCGTCAAGATCGTGAAGCTCATGAGCTTCGGCGCCTTCGCCGAGGTCGTTCCCGGTGTGGATGGTCTCATCCACATTTCCCAGATCGCTGACCGCCGCATCGAGAAGCCCGAGGACGTGCTGTCCGAGGGGCAGATCGTGGACGCCAAGATCATCGCCGTGGATGAGGACAAGAAGAAGATCTCCCTGTCCATCCGCGCCCTGCTGGATCCCTCTGCCGAGGGCGAGAGCGAGGAGTAATTTCGCCGTTTCGGTGAGCCCAACGAGGCAGGCATCATCACCATATGTTGCCTGCCTCGCTTTTTCACGAGAGAGAATAGACATCGTTCAAAAAAACAGACATCATGCAAAAGGGGAGTACCGACATGAACTTTCAGGAAATGTACCGTCAGAAGCTGACCACGCCCGAGGAGGCTGTCAAGGTCATCCGTTCCGGCGACTGGGTGGATTACGGCTGGAGCACCGGCACGCCGGACGTGCTGGACAAGGCCCTGGCCGCCCGGGCGGAGGAGCTCACCAACGTGAAGATCCGCGGCGCCATCCTGCTGCGCCGTCCCGCCATCGCGGACGTGTCCAACGCCAAGGATCACTTCATCTACAACTCCTGGCATTCCTCCGCCGTGGAGCGCCAGATGGTGAAGGAGGGCATGGCTTACTATGATCCCATGCGCTTCTCCGAGATCCCCAGCTACTACCGTGACTGCCTGCCTCCCGTGGACGTGGCCATGATCCAGGTGACTCCCATGGACGAGCACGGCTGGTTCAATTTCGGCCCCTCCGCCACCCATACCCACGCCATGCTGGAGAAGGCCAAGTGCATCATCGTGGAGGTCAACCCCAACCAGCCCTACTGCTACGGCGGCTTTGACTGCGGCATCCGCATCGACGATGTGGACATGATCGTGGAAGCCCACGACTCCCCCATGGGCAAGCTGGTGGTCTCCGCCGAGCCCGGCGACACCGAGTGGGCCATCGCCCGCCAGGTGGTGGAGGAGATCCCCAACGGCGCGTGCATGCAGCTGGGCATCGGCGTGCTGCCCACCGCAGTGGGCCGCCTCATCGCGGACTCCGACCTGAAGGATCTGGGCGTGCAGACTGAGATGTACGTTGACGCCTTCGTGGATATGGCTCTCGCCGGCCGCATCAACGGCAAGCGCAAGAACTATGACGTGGGCCGCCAGACCTACTCCTTCGCCTCCGGCTCCCAGAAGCTCTATGACTATCTGGATCACAACCCCGAGTGCATGAGCGCTCCCATCGACTACGTCAACAACATCACCAACGTGGCCGCCCAGGATCGCTTCGTCTCCATCAACGGCGCGGTGGATATGGATCTTTTCGGCCAGGTCTCCTCCGAGTCCTCCGGCACCCGCCACATCAGCGGCTCCGGCGGCCAGCAGGACTTCGTCATGGGCGCTTACCTCTCCAAGGGCGGCAAGAGCTTCATCTGCTTCAACTCCACCGTCAAGGACAAGAAGACCGGTGAGATCAAGTCCCGCATCCGTCCCACCCTGGTGCCCGGCTCCGTCACCACCTGCACCCGTACCAACACCCACTATGTGGTCACCGAGTACGGCAAGGTGAACCTGAAGGGCCTCACCACCTGGGAGCGCGCCGAGGCCATGATCTCCATCGCCCACCCCGATTTCCGGGAGGAGCTGATCCGCGAGGCGGAGAAGATGGGCATCTGGTCTAAGGCCAATAAGATGATGTACTGAGAGAGCGTTTCGCCGAAATGTACCGAGGAACATTTCGGCGAGGAGAGCCGCAATGGCGTGCGCACTCCGCTTTGGTGCAAAAACGTCCAGCCCCTTGCGGGGCTGGACGTTTTTTGCACGTCGCTGCGTGAGAGGGATTTTTCCCGGCGTACACGCCGCCGGGAAAAATGATCCGGCTTCTTTCCACCGCCATCGGCGGCGGAAACCAGGAAGGGGCTCCGGCCCCTTCCTGGACTTTTCCCGGGACGGTGGGACGGGGGACGGGAGTCCCCGGTTGGGTGCCTGCTTCTACTGGGAGTGCTTGCTGTCCGGCTCACCGCGAAGCGGCATTGCCGGGGGAGGGGCCGCTGCGGCGGCGGGACGGAGGACGGGGGACGGGCGCAGGCGCTGCGCTGTGC